>CAMBEQ010000029.1 GCA_945865545.1 Sediminibacterium ginsengisoli
AGAAACGATATTTCATTCTAATGTCATCTCCGCCATCGGTATCATCTTGAATGGTGAAAGGAGGTACTATTGAAGCGTTGAGTATTTTATATTCAGTAACTTTTATTTCAATTTCACCTGTTGGTATATTCGCATTTTTACTGGAACGCTCAATAACGGTTCCTTTTACTTGTAAAATAAATTCACGTCCCAAAGGATGTGCTTCTAATTGAGCTTGTAATTCTTCACCCATTAATAGTTGGGTAATGCCATAACGATCTCTTAAATCAATAAAAGTTATTGCTCCAAACTTGCGAATGGTTTGTACCCATCCGGCTAAGGTTATACTTTGTCCTACAAATTGAATATTTAATTCTCCACAATGGTGCGTTCTGTACATACTATAATATTGAAATAGGTTTCACTGGCAAATATAGCCCAATTCCTAGAAAAACCCCATCTTTGCGCTATGAACGCCAGTACTAAATCCCTTACCGCTAGACGTGTTGTTTTATCAGGCTTTTTCTTTCTTACAGGTATTTGTTTTGCTAGTTGGGCTAGCCGTATTCCAGATATTAAAATGCAATTAGGCTTAAGTGATGGGGCATTTGGGGGTATCTTATTTTTCCTTCCAATTGGTTCTTTTGTAGGGATACCTATTTCAGGAAGTTTGACTGCAAAGCATGGAAGTAAAAAAATTATCATTATCGCTTCATTACTATATCCTTTGACTTTAGTTGCGTTGGGTTTTGCGCATACCACTACCTTATTAGCTATTGGTTTATTTATTTTTGGAATGGCTGGAAATATGTTTAACGTTTCAATTAATACACAAGCCGCTGCTTTATCTAAATTATTTGAGAAAAGTATTACTTCCAGGTTTCATGGCTTTTGGAGTTTGGCCGGTTTTACGGGTGGATTATTGGGTGGCTTTTTTGTAGCGCATTCTATATCGCCTTTGCAACAATTTGTAGTTGTAGCAATCGCAGGGTGGGTGTTTTTATTTTTTGGATATGATTATCTTTTAACTGGGGAAACGAATAAAGATCATGTCTCTAAAATTTGGAATAAACCTAGTCCTTTAATGTGGCAGTTTGGTTTAATTGCTTTTAGTAATATGATTTGCGAAGGCATGATGTTTGATTGGAGTGGCGTTTACTTTCAGGATGTTGTAAAAGTTTCTAATGAATGGAGAACTACTGGCTATATATCATTTATGGCTTGCATGACCACGGGTAGAATGTTTTCAGATAATTTAATTAATTATTGGGGAGCAAGAAAACAATTGGTATTAAGCGGCTTAGTAGTAACATTAGGCTTGATAGTAGCCACTTCTTATCCGCATTTAATAGTTAGTTCTATTGGTTTTATGTTAGTTGGATTTGGCGTTTCTTCTGTTATCCCTACCATTTATGGTACGGTGGGCAGAACTACGGAACCTAGTAAAGTGAGTATTGCACTAGCTTCCGTTTCTTCGGTGGGTTTTTTTGGATTTTTAATTGGACCACCCATCATTGGTTTTTTATCTCAAGCCATTGGATTAAGATGGGCCTTTTTATTAGTAAGTAGCTTGGGTATTATCACCGCCTTAAGAGCGAATCAATTAAAGAAGTATTTATAGCTTTTTATAAGGTAGCGGGTTCTTCTTTATGCCTGGGTTTGTATATCAAATAATAATAGGCTAAAATTAATACGCCGGTTATAAAAGGGATCATGGCTAATTCTTTTACAGTGACTGTCCCAAAAACAACATGTGTATCTACACCAAAAAATTCACTACACATCCAAAAGGAGTTGGCCGAAATCCAAACACTTATCGCCAAATTATGACATAACTCAGAAAAAATCTTTCTGGTTCTCCATGCAATTATTATAGAAATAGTTAAGGTAGGGATAATCATAGCGATTCCTAAAGGTTTCCAAAACATACACCAGGCAATATCTTTAAATAACCAAAATACAATATGCAGATTTTCCATTTTTCTATAATTAAAGGGAATATTGTATAATTCTTTTTCTTCTGTGTTCATGATGGTAATATTTGTGTAAAATTGATTGTATTAAAAATATTCATTTTTTTATTTTCGCCTTCATTTATTTTTTACTGAAATAAATGGCTGAATCTTTCTATACTGGCTTCTTTGTTAATTTCAGCACCTAGTTCTATATGATTCAATAACTGTAAGGCAAAATAAGGGGCTAAAGAACATCCCTTGGTACCCATGCCATTACAAATACCTAATTGAGGATGGGTGGGGTGTAAGCCTACAAAGGGCCGGCGCTCCGAATTGGCCGGTCTTATCCCCACTAAATGATCCACCACTTCATAAGGAAGTTTTAAAATACTATCCAATGAGGCAATCATTTTTTCTCTAAAGGCGCTACTAGGATTTGAACTTTCATATTTCCATTCAAAGCTGGAGCCTACCCAAAATAAATTGTCTTTCCAGGGTACGATGGCAATATTATTTTTGTAAATATTTTCTGCAGGTAAACCCTCAATAGCAACAATTAAAGCTTCTCCTTTATTGGGTGTAAAAGGGAGTGCTTTGAAATAAGTATTGTCCATAGAATGAACGCCGTCGCAAAAAATTATTTTTTCTGCACTTATATTTTTCCATACTACACCATCATCGTTTATCCTTAAATCGTTAATTTCAAATACATCTTCAATGTAGTGGTCATTTATTTTTTTTCGGCCTGTCTCTACAAATTGAATTAAATCAATCCAATAACAACTATCAATTTCTCCTATTCCAAAAGGGGTATTGAAAAAATTTTTCCAAAGGGCGGAATCATTTTTTTGTAAATAAACATTATCGTGTGAAAGTCGGTAATCAAAGCTCTCCTTCATTTGTAAGGAAGGATGTATTAGTGCAACGGGTGCTTTTTTTATAATGGAGACACCTGCATTTTCTTGATAGCTTGTATAGGCATTAACTGCGAAGGGTAACAGGGTTTCTATCATCCAGGTTTGAACCATGCGTCTTCCAGTCACTGGATTCATCACACCACTTGCAACACTGGTTGCAGAGGGCGTTTGACTATGGTTGATGATTTTATAGGATAGTTCTTTTTCTTGCAAATAGTAAGACATCCAAGTACCTACTAGTCCTTGACCAACGATGATGTATTTTACTTTTTCTTGCAATTATTTTAAAGCAGCAGCCATGGTTGTGCCAATGTCTGCTGGACTTGCACATACATGAATTCCGCAAGCGGCCATGATTTTCATTTTTGCTTCTGCCGTATCATCTGCGCCACCAATAATAGCTCCAGCGTGACCCATTCTGCGTCCAGCAGGTGCTGTTTGGCCAGCAATAAATCCAACCACTGGTTTTCTTAAATTGTCTTTAATCCAATTGGCTGCATCCGCTTCCATGCTTCCACCAATTTCACCAATCATTATAATTCCTTTTGTTTCTGGATCATTCATTAATAATTCAACCGCTTCTTTGGTAGTGGTTCCAATTATTGGATCTCCACCAATTCCAATAGCGGTAGTAATTCCTAAGCCTGCTTTCACTACTTGATCAGCTGCTTCATAAGTTAAGGTTCCACTTTTTGATACGATACCAATAGTCCCTTTCTTGAAAATAAAGCCTGGCATAATGCCCACTTTAGCTTCTTCTGCTGTAATCACTCCAGGGCAATTAGGTCCTATTAAACGAGTTGTTTTTCCTAGTAAATAATTTTTCACTTTCACCATATCTTGTACTGGGATGCCTTCGGTAATACATACCACTAATGCGATGCCAGCATCTGCTGCTTCCATGATAGCATCCGCTGCAAATGCAGGAGGTACGAAAATAATACTTACATCTGCACCGGTATTTTTAACAGCATCAGCTACTGTATTAAAAACGGGTCTGTCTAAATGCATCGTTCCACCTTTACCAGGCGTAACACCTCCTACCAATTGGGTTCCATATTCAATCATTTGTGCGGCATGGAAACTTCCTTCTGTACCTGTAAATCCCTGTACAATGATTTTTGAGTTTTTATTGACTAGTACTGACATCGAGTGTTATTTTGTTATTTGTGGCGCAAAAATAGGCTAATCAAGGTTTTTTTACGCTTATTTCTCAACAAAAATTAAAGGATTTTTTATAAATGGCTTTCATGTGCTACTTTTACCGTTCGCTAAGACAAATTAAAAAAAAACAATTATGGCAACAACTTCAGACATCAGTCGCGGAATGATCTTAAAATTGGACGGTAACTTGTATTCGGTGGTAGAATTTGGTGAGAACAAAACTGCACGTGCAGCTGCTAAAATATGGGCTAAATTAAAAGGAGTAGACAATAAAAGATCGATAGAAAAAACCTGGAATAGCGGGGAAAATATCCACCCTGTGCGTGTGGAAAAAAAGACATTTCAGTACTTATACAAAGATGACAGTGGTTATAACTTAATGAATACCGAAACTTTTGAGCAAATTGCCATGTCAGAAGAAATGATAGACGCCCCTCAGTTTTTAATTGATGGCGCTGAAGTATTCGTTTTTATGAACACCGAAACCGAACTTCCTATTGGTGCTGAACTTCCAGAAAAAATAGAAGTAGTCATTACTTATTGCGAAAACGGAGTGAAGGGCGATACGGCTACCCGTGCTTTAAAATCAGCCACCATTCAATCTGGAGCTACCGTGATGGTGCCTTTATTTGTGAATGAAGGGGAGAAGATTAGAATTAATACCAAGAATGGTGAATACGTTGAACGGGTTAAATAATTTACCTGGGCCTATTGAAAATTAGGCCCTGTAAATTATTTCTCTAATGATTTTTTAAAAGCCTCCCGATAAATCGAGAGGCTTTTTTGTAGGTTTTTCTTCGCCCTTTATTGAAATCTAAGGGCTCGAAAAATCACTCTAATTTATTAAAAAATGCCCCCGATCAATCGGGGGCATTTTTGCCTAAAATTGCCCATTTTTAATAAAAAAAGGCCTTTTTTTTGCTAAAATCAATAAAAAAAGCCCAATTTTACCCAAAATTGCTAAACATGGACTTGAAACAAATTCACGATTTAATTAAGGTAGTTAACAAGAGTAATATCGGAGAGATAAGTATCGAAGATAAAGACGGTAAAGTAACTATTAAACAAAAAGAAGAGCGAATCACGGTTAACTCAGTACCAGCTGCAACTTATGCTGCAGCTCCAGTTGCAGCGGCTCCTTCTGTAGGTGCTCCGGCAGCTCCAGCAGCCCCCGTTGCAGATAATTTATTAACTATTAAAAGCCCTATGATTGGTACTTTTTATCGTAGAGCAGCTCCAGATAAGCCATTAATGGCCGAAGAGGGAACAGAAGTGTCTCCAGGTAAAGTGGTTTGTATCATTGAGGCTATGAAACTTTTCAATGAAATTGAAAGTGAAGTAAAAGGCACTATCGTAAAAATTTTAGTGGAAGACGCTAGTCCAGTAGAATATGATCAACCCTTATTCTTGGTACAACCAGAATAATTTTCACCCATTTTCTAAACCTAACTAAGAAAAATGTTTAAAAAGATTTTGATAGCCAATCGTGGCGAAATTGCTTTACGTATCATTCGAACCTGCAGAGAAATGGGGATTAATACAGTCGCCGTTTATTCTACTGCAGATAAAGATAGTTTACATGTAAAGTTTGCCGATGAAGCTGTTTGTATAGGTGGACCTAAAGGGCAAGAGTCCTATTTAAATATTCCACATATTATGGCTGCTTGTGAAATTACCAATGCCGATGCTGTACATCCTGGTTATGGTTTTTTAGCAGAGAATTCAAAATTTGCTCAAATATGTGCCGATCACGGTATTAAATTTATTGGACCTACCCCAGATATGATTAATAGCATGGGGGATAAAATTACTGCTAAAGAAACCATGATTAAAGCTGGTGTTCCAGTGGTTCCAGGCGGGGAAGGTTTATTAGAAAGTGTTGCAGCAGCAAAAATATTAGCCAAAGAAATTGGGTATCCTGTTATTATCAAAGCCACTGCTGGTGGTGGTGGTAAAGGAATGCGTGTAGTATGGAATGAAGGAGAAATTGAAAAAGCTTTTGAAACTGCTAAAATGGAAGCAGGCGCAAGTTTTAAAAACGATGGCTTATACATGGAGAAATTTGTAGAAGAGCCAAGACATATAGAAATACAAGTAGCAGGAGACCAATATGGCAATGTGTGTCACTTGAGTGAGCGTGATTGTTCTATTCAAAGAAGACATCAGAAATTAGTAGAAGAATCTCCTTCTCCCTTTATGACTGCAGAATTGCGTCAAAGAATGGGCGAAGCCGCAATAAAAGCTGCTAGTGCCATTAATTATGAAAGTGTGGGTACGGTTGAATTTTTAGTGGATAAAAATCGTAATTTTTATTTCATGGAAATGAATACGCGTATTCAAGTAGAGCATTGCGTAACGGAAGAAGTAGTAAGTTATGATTTAATTAAAGAGCAAATTAAAATTGCTGCAGGCGAAAAAATATCTGGCCGCAATTACGAACCACAATTGCATGCGATTGAATGTCGTATTAACGCCGAAGATCCTTATAATGATTTTAGACCTTCTCCAGGAAAGATTACGGTATTACATACTCCAGGTGGACATGGTGTTCGTGTTGATAGTCATGTGTATGCTGGTTATGTGATTCCTCCTTATTATGATTCTATGATAGGTAAATTAATCACAGTGGCACAAACCCGTGAAGAAGCGATTAATACCATGTACCGTGCCTTAAGTGAATATGTAATTGAAGGGGTACATACTACCATTCCATTCCATTTACAGTTAATGCAAAATGAAGATTTTAGAAAAGGAAACTTTACAACTAAATTCCTTGAAACTTTCAAAATGAAGTAGCCATTATTTTAGTCCTTTTCTTCGAAAATTAAGGGCCTAAAATAATTTCTCTGATGATTTTTAAAAAAGGCCCCGATAATTCGAGGCCTTTTTTATTGTTTCACTTTGGGGTATTGCATTTAATTAACGCAAAAACAACAATTCTCTGTACTTAGGCAAGGTCCATAATTCATCGTCTACCAATTGCTCTAATTTATCAACATGGTAGCGAATCTTGTCAAAGTATTGTGCTTTTACTTTAGCCTCATAAGCAATGGCTTTGTCTCTTGAATTGGTAATGTTATTGGCTACTTTACGCTCTTCTACCATAGCATCCACATTGTCATACACTTGTTGAATATGCGTACTTACATCTTTCAATAAAGCCAATTGACCTTTGTATAATTTTTCTGGTAAAGCAGCTTCGCGAAGTAAGCTTACATTTTTAAGTAATTCATTTTGATATTTAAGTGCGGATGGAATAATATGGTTAGTAGCTAAATCACCCATAATACGCGCTTCAATTTGAACTTTTTTAATGTACTTCTCTAATTCAATTTCATAACGTGCTTCTAATTCACTGTGTGAATAAATATTATTTTCTTTAAATAATTTTTTTGCTTTTTCTGTAATCATAGCATCTAAAGCAATTGGAGTTGTCTTTAAATTAGGCAATCCTCTTTTCTCTGCTTCCTTATGCCATTCTTCGCTATAGCCATCACCTTCGAATAAAATCTTTTTGCTAGATACAATGTACTTCTGAATCACTTGCATGATGGCAATTTCTTTCTTATCGCCTTTCTCAATTAAAGCTTCTACTTCTGCAGCAAACTTGTTCAACGTATCTGCAACAATGGTATTTAAAATAGTCATGGGATGACCACAGTTGGCGGTAGAACCAACAGCGCGGAATTCAAACTTATTTCCAGTGAACGCAAATGGAGAAGTACGATTACGATCGGTATTGTCCATTAATAATTCTGGAATGCTACGGTGTAAATCTAATTTTAAGATAGCTTCATCTTGTTCGTCAAACTTAGTACCCACGCGACTTTCCACATCATTCAATACTTTCGTTAAATATTCACCTACGAATACAGAAATAATTGCAGGAGGTGCTTCATTGGCGCCCAATCTAAAATCATTGGAAGCAGAAGCAATTGAAGCTCTCAAAATATCTGCATAATCATGAACAGCTTTAATCGTATTTACAAAAAAGGTCAAGAACATTAAATTGGTCTTGGGTGTTTTGCCAGGGGCTAATAAATTAACACCTGTGTCGGTAGCCAAACTCCAGTTATTGTGTTTGCCACTTCCGTTAATACCTGCAAAAGGTTTTTCATGAAGCAATACTACTAAGTGATGTCTTTTTGCAACGCGAGTCATTACATCCATTAATAAAATGTTATGGTCTACCGCAATATTCACTTCTTCAAAGATAGGAGCACACTCAAATTGTGCAGGGGCTACTTCATTGTGTCTTGTTCTTAAAGGAATACCTAATTTATAAGACTCATTTTCATAGTCACGCATAAAAGCGTACACTCTTTCAGGAATGGATCCAAAATAATGATCTTCTAATTGTTGACCTTTAGCAGGTGCTGCGCCAAATACGGTTCTTCCGCATTGTACTAAATCGGGACGCGCATTTACTAAAGCCTCATCAATCACAAAATATTCTTGTTCCCAACCTAAAGTAGGGGTTACTTTATTTACATTCTTATCAAATAAATTACAAACCGTAACAGCAGCTTTGTTTAATGCTTCTGTTGCTTTCATTAAAGGTGCCTTGTAATCCAAAGATTCGCCTGTATAAGAAACGAAAATGGTAGGAACACATAGTGTTTTTCCATTTCCAATTTCAATAATAAATGGCGGTGAAGAAGGGTCCCATGCAGTGTAACCTCTTGCTTCAAAAGTAGCTCTCAAGCCACCACTTGGAAAGGAGGATGCATCGGGTTCTTGTTGAATTAAAGCAGCGCCATCAAATTCTTCAATGGCAGTGCCGTCTGATTTTAAAGTAAAAAAAGAATCATGTTTTTCAGCAGTACTACCTGTTAATGGTTGAAACCAATGGGTAAAGTGGGTGACACCCTTTGTTTCTGCCCAAGCGCGAATGCCTGTTGCAATTTGACCTGCCACATTTCTTTCTATTTTCTTAGAACCTTTAATACTATTGATTAAACTTTTATAAGCTTCATCGCTTAAAAATTCTCTTGCTGTTTTTATATTAAAAACACTTTCCCCAAAAATGGCGGTAATTTTTTGTGATTTAACTTCAGGCTCATTGGTCCTGTCATGGCTCACATGTTTAATCGCTTCGAATCTTAATGACATAGTAGGTATTTTTAAATTTGAGGAATAGTTCAAAGGTAATGGCATTTTAGTAGGAGTAATCAACAAAAAATCCCCCATTCAGTGAATTCGAATGAGGGATTTGCTATAAAATCTATCGAAATATTACTAAAAACTAAACTTTTGCAGTTTTTACTGTTTTGATTATTCTAGCAGCAACTTTATAAGGGTCTGCTGCAGAATTTGGACGACGATCTTCCAACCATCCTTTCCAGCCTTTCTCCACCGCGCCAATGGGAATACGGATAGAAGCCCCTCTGTCCGAAACGCCAAAAGAGAAATCATGAATACTTGCAGTTTCATGTTTTCCAGTTAATCTTAAGTGATTGTCTGCGCCATAAACATCGATGTGTTCTTTTACAAAAGGACGGAATGCTTCACAAATGATATCGTAAGTTTCTTTTTTACCACAGGTTCTTAAAGTAGTGTTAGAAAAATTCGCATGCATGCCTGAACCGTTCCAATCTAAAGTACCCAATGGTTTACAATGCCAGTTAATTGATACACCATAGGTTTCACCAATTCTTTCTAATAAATAACGAGCAACCCAAATTTGATCTCCTGCTTCTTTGGCACCTTTAGAAAATATTTGGAATTCCCATTGACCAGCCGCTACTTCTGCATTAATACCTTCGATGTTCAAACCCGCGTCAATACAGGCATCTAAGTGTTCTTCAACAATATTTCTTCCATAAGCATTATTAGCACCTACTGAACAATAATAAGGACCTTGTGGGCCAGGGTAACCGCCTTCTGGAAAACCTAATGGTTTGTCAGTAGCAGGGTTCCATAAAAAATATTCTTGCTCAAAACCAAACCAAAAATCATTGTCATCATCTTGTATGGTGGCTCTACCATTACTTGGATGCGCCGTTCCATCAGAACTCAATACTTCACACATCACTAAATAAGCATCTCTGCGACCTGGATCTTTACAAATAAAAACTGGTTTTAATAAACAGTCGCTTGATCCACCTGGTGCTTGTTCGGTGGAAGAACCATCAAAACACCACATATCGCAATCAGACAATTTGCCACTGAAATCTTTTTCAATTTTTGTTTTGCTTCTTAATGATTGAGTTGGCTTGTAACCATCTAGCCAGATGTACTCTAATTTTGATACTGCCATAGGGTAGGGTTTTAAATATTAATAAAATTAAACATATATTAAAATTCTAAGTGAATTTTCACTTTCGGCACGAAAATAATAAAGAAATGGAGTAATGGAAAAATAAAATTATAATTTTTATCCATTTTATTCATATTCTATAAACATTAAATAAAAAACATATATTACATTAAATCTGCAAAACATTGATTTTCAATTAATATTGTTCCAAATGTAGACGCGACTAATTTCATTTATGACAGATACACATCTTATTGCTTTTATGTTGGTAATTCAACTACTTGCTTACGCATCACTTTTGTACCTTCGCGTCATCTTAAAAGATTAAGCAATACCCATCGAAATTACCGTCAAAACAGCGCAACAACTTAGACTTACTGAAGAAGAATTTGAAAGTATAAAATTAAAACTTGGACGCACTCCTAATTTTACGGAGCTATGTGCATTTAGTGGCATGTGGAGTGAGCATTGTAGTTATAAAAACTCTATTAAGTGGTTAAAAACTTTACCCCGCGATGGTGGAAGAATGTTGGTGGCGGCAGGAGAAGAAAATGCAGGCTTAATGGATATTGGAAATGAGTATGGGGTAGTGTTTAAAATTGAATCACATAATCATCCAAGTGCATTGGAGCCTTTTCAAGGGGCTGCCACTGGAGTAGGTGGAATACAAAGAGATATTTTTACAATGGGTGCTAGACCTATTGCGTCTTTAAATAGTTTGCGTTTTGGAAATTTAGAAGATAACAAAACAAAAGGTTTATTAGCAGGTGTAGTACATGGTATTGGGCATTATGGAAACTGCTTTGGAGTTCCAACTGTTGGTGGTGAATTGTATTTTGAAGATTGTTATCATACCAATCCTTTAGTTAATGCAATGAGTGTGGGTATTGTGAAAGCGGGTAAAACCGTTAGTGCTATTGCATTAGGTGAAGGCAATCCTGTTTTCTTTGTGGGAAGTGCTACAGGTAAAGATGGAATTGGTGGTGCAAGTTTTGCCTCTGCAGAAATTACTGCAGACAGTGTAGAAGATTTACCCGCAGTGCAAGTGGGGGATCCTTTTCAAGAAAAAAAATTATTAGAAGCTTGTTTAGAAGTGATTGAAACAGGCGGCGTGGTGGGCATGCAAGATATGGGTGCGGCTGGAATTATTTGTTCAACTGCAGAGATGAGTGCCAAAGGGCAAGTAGGTATGCGTATTGATTTAGATAAAGTGCCTACCCGTCAACAAAATATGAAAGCTTGGGAATTATTATTAAGTGAAAGCCAAGAAAGAATGTTGATGGTGGTAGAAAAAGGAAAAGAAGCACAAGTACTTGCTGTATTTGAAAAATGGGATTTGTCCTGTAGCAATATTGGCGAAGTGACTTCTGATGGGTTATTAAATTTTTACATGCATGGTGAATTAGAAGCTTCTTTGCCAGCCTACGAATTAGTGTTAGGTGGAGGGGCTCCTCAATATACTCGTGAATACTCAGCACCAGCTTATTTATCAAAAGTGAATGCATTTGATATGAATACGGTTCCTGATATTTCTAATTTACAAGAGACGGTAAAACAAATGGTGCAAATTCCAAACATTGCATCTAAGCGATGGGTGTACACTCAATATGATAGTATGGTGGGCGCAGCCAATGCTAGTACCAATGCACCAAGTGATGCTTCTATTGTTATTGCTAAAGGAACTGGAAAAGCATTAGCTATGACGGTAGATTGTAATAGTAAATATGTATATGCCAATCCCTATCAAGGGGCGATGATTGCAGTAGCAGAAGCCGCTCGTAATATTGTATGTAGTGGTGGAGAACCTATTGGTGTCACCAATTGTTTGAACTTTGGTAACCCTTATGATCCTGAAGTATATTATCAATTTGTAAAATCAGTTGAAGGGATGGGTGCTGCATGTAGAAAATTCAATACACCTGTTACTGGGGGTAATGTTAGTTTCTACAATCAAAATCCAGATGGTCCTGTATTTCCAACGCCAACCATTGGCATGGTAGGTATTATAGAAGATATGAAACTTCGAATGACTTTGGATTTTAAAACAGCGGGAGATGTGATTGTTTTATTAGGTACACAAAGAAATGATATTGGTTCCTCAGAATATTTGAATAAAATCAAAGGCGTGAAACATTCACAAGCACCTCATTTTGATTTGGAAGAAGAATTTGCATTACATGAATTGATCACAAGTCTTATTAAGGAACAAAAAATTAAAAGTGCACACGATATTAGCGAAGGTGGTTTAATGATTACCTTACTTGAATCTGCCTTTGTAAATAATAAAGGGTTTGAAGTGAATTCCGATAATACAACTTTGCGAACCGACGCTTATTGGCTAGGGGAAGCACAAAGTAGAGTATTGGTATCCTGCGAGGCAACAGCTGTTGCAGCTATAGAAACTTTAGCGAGTAAATTTGGCATTGCGTGTAAAGTAGTTGGTAAGGTAACGGATGGTTCTATTCAAGTGAACAATGAAAATTGGGATTCGATTGCAGCTTGGAAAAATACTTACGATACGGCTATTGAAAAAAAATTAGCTTAGTTTCAGTATGTCTAAGCAACCCACCATAGTCGTTACAGGCACTGCAGGTTTTATTGGCTCTGCGATGGTGCAGTATTTGAATGAAAAGGGATTTACTAATTTATTATTGGTAGATGATTTTGGTGTAGAAGCCAAAAGAAAAAACTGGGAACAAAAAACGTATACCAAAGTAATAGAACGTCAAGCTTTTTTGGAACAACTTTTGAGTGATGTGTACGAAATTGATTTGATTGTTCACTTAGGCGCTAGAACCGATACCACCGAATTTAATTATGCGATACATGAGGAACTGAATTTGGAATATTCGAAATCTATTTGGAATTATGCCACTAAAAAACAAATCCCTTTAATTTACGCTTCCTCTGCTGCCACCTATGGTAGTGGTGAAAATGGATATGAGGATAGACATGAGGTATTGGATCAATTGGTACCATTAAATCCTTATGGTATTAGTAAAAATGAATTTGACAAATGGGCCATCGCGCAAAAGGAAGGCCCTGCAGCGTGGACAGGATTAAAATTTTTCAATGTATACGGACCCAACGAAGGGCATAAGGCTAGAATGGCCAGTGTTATTTTTCACGCTTTTAATCAGATCAAAGAATCAGGAGTAGTTAAATTATTTAAAAGTCATCGTCCCGATTTTAAAGATGGAGAACAGTTACGTGACTTTATTTATGTGAAAGATGTGGTAAAAGTTATTGGATGGATGATGCATGAGATGTTTGCTAAAAAATGGGCTAAAGAAAAAAATGGCTTATATAATTTAGGTACCGGTAAAGCGCGTAGTTTTTTCGATTTAGCTTCCAACACTTTTACAGCACAAGGATTAACGCCCAATATCGAATTTATTGATATGCCTATAGATATTAGAGATAAATACCAATATTTTACCGAAGCCAATATGAATAAGCTTCGTGAAGCTGGATACAATGCACCCTTTTCAAGTTTGGAAGAAGGAGTGAAAGATTATGTCGCCAATTATCTTTTGAAAAACCAATGGTATTAATTAAATACAATTTTAGCTCAAAAAAAGAAGAGAAAAAATACTATTTCGAACGAACATTCGAGCTTGCGAGCTGAGAGTAAGGAATATTGTATTTTTTCTCTTCTTTGTAATAAAGTATAGTTTAATGTGCTTTTAAAAATGCAATCGCTTTGGTATAAGCATCATTGGTAGCAGCAGCATTAAAACCAGGGTTGCTTGGATTCGCAAAACCATGTCCTGCTTCATATCTATTCACCGATAAGTTCTTACCCGCTTCTTTCATACTTTTTTCAAAACTATTTACCATTGCAGGGGAAGGGCTTTGATCTAAGTTGCCAAAGAATCCAATAACATCAGATTGGATAGATTTTAGTTTATCCATATTGGTTTCGGGTCTACCATAATACATCACAGTTCCTTTTGCTTGTGGTCCAGCTAATATGGCGGTTTGCAAACTCCACATGCCACCAAAGCACCAACCCACACTATATATAGCAGCATTACTTCCAGCATATTTAATAGCCCCCTGAATAATGGAGGTCATTCTTCCCATATCAGCGCCGCGCATTAATTTAATTGCGCTGTCGGGAGTAGCGGCTACTTTACCATCATACATATCCACTGCAATTACATTTACATCCCCTAAATCGGTATAATATTTATCAGACTCCATTTTAATATTATCATTCAGTCCCCACCATTCTTGAATCACAATTAAATATTTATTGGTTTTCTTTTTAGCTGGTATAAAATAAGCATTGGCTTGCTTACCATCGGCTCCATCAAATGACATCATTTTACCTAATAAATTTTCGGGATTCACTGTTAAAGGCAGTGGGTGCAATGCAGCAAAATTGGGGGTGCTTGCCTCTTTTTGATAGGCTTGCTGAGTTTCCATATTTAGGCACTCAATAACAGCGGCTTTATCTACTGTAGGGTGCTGAGATTTGCTCCAATTCCAACTAATTAAACTGGCGGTCAAAATGACGGTTAATAGGGCATAAATGGCTTTTTGCATTGATTTTTATTTAATTTATTTGAAGATGTTCACTTTTATATAACATTTATAAACATTTTTTGTTGACCGAGTGCTATCATTTTGTAGCCCCCTTTTTTTGGCGTAGTTTTGTATGACCTCTAAGAATTTTTCCAAATAAAGATAGGTCCTAAAAAGTAAATTAACCATTTGAAACTGGTTTATACACAATAGCATATTCCTATTGGGTGTATACTATTTTCAAATAAGAATTAATATAGTATGGCAAAGTATATATTTGTAACAGGCGGCGTAACGAGTAGCTTAGGGAAGGGCATTATTGCCGCTTCATTGGCAAAATTATTGCAAGCCAGAGGGCTTACTGCGACCATACAAAAATTTGATCCCTATATTAATGTTGATCCAGGAACTTTGAATCCTTATGAACATGGAGAATGTTATGTAACTGAAGATGGTGCTGAAACTGATTTAGATTTAGGACATTATGAGCGTTTTTTAAGTACCCCCACATCGCAAGCTAATAATGTAACCACAGGACGTATTTATCAAACTGTTATCAATAAAGAAAGAGCAGGAGAATTTTTAGGTAAAACGGTGCAAGTGGTCCCTCATATCACTGACGAAATTAAACGTCGAATGTTATTATTAGGACAGGATGGTAAATTTGATATAGTAATTACTGAAATAGGGGGCACAGTGGGTGATATTGAAAGTACCCCATTTATTGAAACCGTTCGACAAATTCAATGGGAATTACCAGAAGATGATGTGATGGTCGTGCACTTAACTTTAATACCTTATTTAAATGCAGCCAAAGAACTAAAAACAAAACCTACACAACATAGTGTAAGAATGTTAAGTGAAACCGGGGTGCATCCTGATGTAATAGTTTGTAGAACAGAACATCCTTTAAATGATGATATTAAAAGAAAAATTGCTTTATTCTGTAATGTAAAAGCAGGTAACGTCATTGAATCATTAGATGCAAGTACTATTTATGAAGTGCCTTTATTAATGTTAAAAGAGCAATTGGATTTAATTGTGTTGAAGAAATTAAATATTCAAAATTTTAAAGACGCCGATTTAACAAAATGGAATATTTTTTTAGACAAGTTAAAGCATCCCAAAGCAACTATAAATATTGGATTAATAGGCAAGTATATTGAATTACAGGATGCCTATAAATCAATTTTAGAAAGTTTTATTCATGCAGGTGCAATGAATGAGGTTAAAGTGAATGTGGTGAATGTGCATAGTGAAGATATAACTGCTGACAATGTAAATGAACAATTAACTGGTTTGCATGGTTTACTAGTGGCACCTGGTTTTGGAAACAGAGGAATTGAAGGGAAAATAATAGCTGTTAAATATGCAAGAGAAAACAATTTACCTTTCTTTGGTATTTGTCTAGGAATGCAAATGGCGGTAATTGAATTTGCACGTAATATATTACATCTTAAAGGGGCGCATTCAGTTGAGATGGATCCTAATACAGAACATCCAGTGATTGACATGATGGAAGATCAAAAGGGAATTACAATGAAAGGGGGGACCATGCGCTTAGGCTCTTATCCTTGTACCATTGCTAAAGATACCCTTGCTTATAAAATTTATGGAACGACCGATATTAACGAAAGGCATAGACATCGTTATGAATTTAATAATACCTTCTTGAAATTATTTCAAGAAAATGGGATGGTAACAAGTGGCATCAATACAGATTTAGGTCTTGTAGAAATTGTCGAATTACCTAATCATCCTTTCTTTATAGGCGTTCAATACCATCCTGAATTAAAGAGTACGGTTGAATACCCAGCTCCTTTATTTGTACATTTTATTGCTGCTGCCAAAGCGCAGGCTGCAAAAAAAGCGTAGTTAGATCATAGCTTTTTAGTTTGTTATATTGCTAACATTTGTTAGCTTTATAGTATGAATAATATACGCATTCTTACTTCCACCAGTTTGTTTGATGGACATGATGCATCCATTAATATCATGCGTCGTGTGTTGCAAGAAAAGGGTGTTGAAATTATTCACTTTGGACACAATCGATCTGCACTTGAAATTGTTGCGGCGGCTATAGAAGAAGATGTCCAAGGTATTGCAATTACCTCTTATCAGGGGGGGCATGTAGAATTTTTCACTTACGTAAGAAAGTTATTAAATGATGCAGGCTATCAACATGTAAAAATTGTGGGTGGTGGTGGGGGTACTATTTTACCTAAAGAAGCGGCCTTGCTCGAAAAAATTGGAATCTCAAAAATATATTTACCAGAAGACGGTTTACAATTAGGTATTGAAGGAATGATTGATGATGTTATTAAGTATTGCTCTTTTGAATTAAAAAGTTTCCCTCAAAAAAAATTACCTAAATTAACAATTTCCAAAAAAATAGATCCTCGATATTTAAGTAGGGCAATTACACTTTTGCAAAATGGACCTATAAAAAAGGGTAGTAGAAAATCTAATAAAAATATTCCCATCATTGGACTTACTGGAACTGGGGGAGCAGGAAAATCAACAGTTTGTGACAGACTCGTGCAGTATTTTTTATTGGCGAATCCTACCAAATCAATTGCGATCATTTCAGTAGATCCCAGTAAAAGAAAAACAGGAGGTGCATTACTTGGTGATCGAATTCGTATGAATGCTATTGATCATCCTAATGTATTTATGCGTTCCTTGGCAACCAGGTCTGATAAAAATTCTATTGCAGGTTCTATGGATGCGGTCATAGCACTTTGTATCGCTGCGGGATATGATAGTATTATTATTGAGACGGCAGGGGTTGGTCAGAATGACGCTACTATTATAGATTATGTAAGTATTCCTATTTATGTGATGACGCCCGAATTTGGAGCACCAACGCAATTGGAAAAAATAAACATGATTGATTATGCAAAAGTGATTGCTATTAATAAATTTGATAGAGCAGGGGGTTTAGATGCTGTAAGAGATGTGCGTAAACAATACCGCCGTTCGCATCATATATGGGAAGATAAAAAAAATACGCTTCCAGTTTTTGGAACCATTGCTTCTCATTTTAATGACCCGGGTATGCAAGCAATGTATAATTGTTTGGCAGATGTTGTTTTTTCAACACATAAAATTAAGTGGAATTTACTTCCATGGGAGCCGAAATATAATGAGAATGAAGTAACCGCCCCTACGATTCCCAATAAAAGAAATAATTATTTAGCAGAGATTGTTTCTACCATGCAAAAAAACAATCATTGGATTGAGGAGCAAAAAAATATTGCTTCAAAATGGTATTGCTTTCAAGAAGTATTAAAAGAGCCTAGCTTAAAAGAAGATAAAAAAATTCTAAAAGCCAATCAACTTATTGAAGAAGGTCTTGATAAGGATGTAAAGCAGTTAATACTAGATTGGCCTTCAAAGGCAGCTGCCTATAAAAAACCTTTTTTAGAAATAGAGCAAAAAGGTAAAAAAGTAAAACAGTCCATTAGTTTTGAAACTCAATCTGGCACTGTCATACAAAAAGTTCAATTACCAAAATTTAAAGATTGGGGAGATATAGCCCATTGGCATTTGAAAGAAAATTTACCTGGATTTTTTCCTTACACCGCAGGCGTATTTAAATTTAAACAAGGTAATGAAGACCCTACTAGAATGTTTGCTGGTGAAGGTTGTCCAGAAAGAACCAATGCTAGATTCCATTTTTTAAGTAAGGGACAAAATTCAATTCGTCTTTCTACTGCTTTTGATAGTGTTACTTTATATGGGCATGATCCTGAAAAAAGATTAGATGTATATGGTAAAATTGGTAATGCAGGGGTGAATGTGGCTAGTATTGATGATGCTAAAAAATTATATAGTGGTATTGATTTAAATAGTCCTAGCACTTCTGTGAGTATGACTATTAATGGGCCAGCACCTATACTCATGGCGCAATTTTTTAATACGGCTATTGATCAGGCCTGCGAAAAATATATTACGGCTAATAAATTATGGCCAGCTGTTCGTAAAAAAATGAAACTTTTATTTAAAGGGTCCAAGCCTCCTGAATATTTTAATGGGAACAAATTATTAAATTTTAAAGACTGGCATAATGGTTTGGGTCTTGAATTATTGGGTGTTTCCGGTGACCAGGTATTATCGCCTGCAGTATATAAAAAAATTAAGCAAGAAGTGCTTTCTCAAGTGAGAGGCACCTTACAAGCTGATATTTTAAAAGAAGATCAAGCACAAAACACTTGTATTTTCTCTACCGATTTTGCTTTAAAAATGATGGGCGATGTGCAAGCCTATTTTGCTGAAAATAAAGTCAAACATTTTTATAGTATTTCTATTTCTGGTTATCATATTGCAGAAGCGGGAGCTAATCCCATTACACAATTAGCCTTTACTTTGGCTAATGGATTTACCTATGTTGAATATTTTATGAATCGAGGTATTGCCATTGATGATTTTATTCCCAACCTAAGTTTTTTCTTTAGTAATGGAATGGATCCTGAGTATGCTGTTATTGGAAGAGTGGCAAGAAGAATTTGGGCCAATACCATGAAGTATAAATATCATGCCAACGAGCGTTCTCAAAAATTAAAATACCATATTCAAACCAGTGGAAGAAGTTTGCACGCACAAGAAATAGATTTTAATGACATTAGAACTACACTACAAGCTTTATACGCAATTTATGATCATTGCAATAGTTTACATACCAATGCATACGATGAAGCTATTACAACGCCTACCGAAGAAAGTGTAAGACGTGCTTTAGCGATACAATTAATTATTAATAAAGAATTAGGTACCACCAAGGTGGAAAATTTTCAACAAGGAAGTTTCTTAATTACTGAATTAACCGATTTAGTAGAAGAAGCAGTGATGCAAGAATTTGAAAGAATAAATAATAGAGGTGGTGTATTAGGTGCGATGGAAAGAATGTATCAGCGTACAAAAATTCAGGAAGAAAGCCTGCAATATGAAACTAAAAAACATACAGGCGAAATACCTATTATTGGGGTAAATAGTTTTGTACCACCTAGTCAAAAAAATACTGCCGACCAACAAGCCATATTTAGATCCTCCTCCACAGAACAAAATCTACAAATTAAAAACCTAGCTAGCTTCCAAAAAAGGAACGAGTCCCTCAGTGCTCCTTATCTAGAAAAGCTCCAAAAGGCAGCCTTGCAAAATGACAATATTTTCAATGTATTAATGGAAGCGGTGAAATATTGCAGTTTAGGGCAAATTTCCAATACCCTTTACCAGGTAGGGGGTAAATACAGCCGGAATTTGTAAAAAAACGATACCTTTGCCCCTCGTTAATTACGATTAAATATTGAGTATGAATACTGATAAAAATACAGTCATTGGGTTTATATTATTGGCCGGATTATTTTTTATGTACTTCTGGTACACAAACAAACAACAAACTGATTTAGCAACGTATAAGAAGCATTTTGATGATTCTGTAGCTATGGTAAAAGCAACGGCTGAAAAAACAGCAGCGCTTCAAAATCCCGTAAAGTTAGATTCCACTTCAGGCGCTATTGCAAATATTCCATCTGCCGATTCTATAAAAGAGCAAATTACTTATTTAGAAAATGAAGTAGTTAAAGTGAAATTCAGCAACAAAGGCGGGCAGGTTGCCGAAGTGACACTAAAGAATTATACTAATTATAAAAAGGAATTGGTTAAGTTAGGAGATAGTAGTTCTTTAAATTATGCTATCAATATTGGAGATAACAAAACGCTTCAAGTGAATCAGGTTTTATTTCCTACTATGACTATGTTGCCTTCGGAAAATGGTATTCAAAAGATAGAATACACCTATACTACTCCAACTGGTAAAACAATTCGTCATCAGTTTTCATTACAACCTAAGAAATATAATATTGATTGGAATATACAATTTGAAGGCGCTGATCAGTTATTGACCAATCAACAGCTAAATGTAAATTGGGATGTGCATGCGTATCAACAAGAACGCACTACTGTTTATGAAAGACAAATGTCTAATATCTGTTTTTCTGAAGGAGGGGAGTTTGATTATATTTCAAGCAATACTTCAAAAGCATTTGAAAAACCAATACAATGGGTGGGATTGGTGCAACAATTTTTTACAACCACATTAATTGCAAAAGAAGGTTTTGCTACTGGTAATATTAATTGGGAACGTAAAATAGATAGTAGTGAAGGGCTTGCAACGTTGCAGTCTCAATTACAAACAAAAGTTCCTGGTGCAAATCATACAGTGGCTTTGTCACTTTATTATGGTCCTAATGATTTTCAGATTTTGAAAACACAGGCACCGGAGATGGAAAAAATAGTGAACTTAGGAAGAGATTTATATTCTTTTGTTCGCCCTATCAATAAATACATTTTAATGCCTGTTTTTGATTTTATCGCAGGCTTTGTAAAAAACTTTGGATGGGTGGTATTGTGGTTAACCATTTTTATTCGATTAGTGACATCACCACTTACTTACTCTAGTTATTTAAGCAGTGCTAAAATGAAAGTGCTGAAACCAGAATTAGACGGCATAAAAAAGAAGCTGGGAGATGATCAACAAGGTTTTGCCATGGAGCAAATGAAGTTATTTAGGGAAGCGGGCGTGAATCCTTTAGGCGGTTGTATTCCAGCTTTATTGCAAATTCCTATTTTCTTTGCATTGTATAGTTTCTTTAATTCCAACATTTCTTTAAGAGGTCAATCTTTTTTATGGAGTCATGATTTATCAAGTTATGATTCTATTTACACTTTGCCTTTTACCATTCCAATGGGATTTGGTAACCACATTAGTTTGTTTACCTTATTGGCTGTAATTACAAGCTTCTTGATGTCTATCTACAATATGGCCATGACACCCACTCAGGATAATCCCGCGTTAAAATACATGCCGTATATTTTCCCATTCATGTTATTGTTTATATTCAATGGACTTCCTTCGGCTTTAACCTGGTATTATACGGTTTCTAACGTGATTACTTTACTCATGCAATTAGTGATTCAGAAATTTATTATTAATCATGATAAAATTTTAGCGGGCATTGAAGTGAAACGAAAAACACCTAAGAAAAAAAGTAATTGGCAAAGTAAATATGAGCAAATGATGGAGGCTCAGAAAAAGGTTAAAGATTTAAAAGAAAAAACAAAAAAATAATTCATACATTAAAACCCTATTTAATTGGGGTTCGTAATGAGAAGCGTTCATGAACTGTAAAATTACCCCCCTAATTCTGAGCATTTTCTTTACAATTGCTTCGGCCCATGCACAAATAAAAGTGGTAGGGGAATGTGCACTTCAATTTGAAATTCTTGAACAACAAGGACAGCAATGGGTTCCTATTGGCAGTAAAAATATATTGGTGAAAGGCAGTCAATGCAAAACCATATTTACTACCCCTCAAATGGTTCAGGTTTTAATTTTTAATACACAGTCTGATAATGCCATTATATTAAAAGACATCGGGGAAAGTCATTTTTTACAAGAAATTAAGTACCCTCCTAGCAATGCACCGGTTGTGCTTTCTATGAAAGAGTCGGTGGCTGATTCTTCCACTACCATTTTAGGATATGTATGTAAAAAAATTCAACTAACCTGGAGCGATAATACAGTGTATGAAATTCAATATACGAATGAAATAATATCTTCTGTCAATGCCTTTGAATTGGCTTTCAAAGACATACCTGGACTTGTATTAGCCTATACCATTCAACCTGAAAAGGGTAACGCCATTCAATATAAAGCAACCAAAATAGATCTAAGTCCCATTTCATTAAGTCAATTTAATGTAAATAAGCAACTGTATCAAACAATCGATTAGACTCCAATTAGCATTCGCTAATAAATGATTGCAATTAAGAAATTGGAAATTAATGTTGAACTGGACTCGGTGTCTTGAACTTAGACAAAACCACATTGTATCTATAAGGAATTATGTAAGAAATATTTCCTTTATTGAATTTTATATAATTGTTATTCGCATCTGCATTTACTGAAGTGTTTGAAAATCCTTTTAACACCAAACTAGGCTTTAAAGATTTAAAAGTAGCAGTTTTATAAGTGCTATTGCCAATATTTTTCAAACTGAATTTTTCTACTAATTTTCTTGTATCCATATTGTTGTTAATGACAATGGTAGAAGAAAAAGTACTAGTAGATACTAACAACAAGGTTGCTAGGCAAGCTTTAAATAATATGGTTTTTATAGTGGACATGATCTGTTCAAAGGTAACTAAATTAATAAAACGGTAAAAAATATATTTTTAACCTTTTTATAGGCCTATGTGAAGAATAAATTATTGATAATTAATAGGTTAATTGTACATTTATTTAAGCATTGGTATTTTTTTATTTATTCACTAATTAATTGAAAATCAATGCTTTATTCCTAACCCCATAAGTTAAATGCCATGTTCGACAATCATCGTGACGAGGAGGGCGGAGATATTCAGGAGCTAATGCTTCGCTTTCAGAACCTAAAACTAGGCCGAACCAACTCTTATATAGAGGAGGATGACTTTGAAAGAATCATTGAACACTTGGATGAAAAGGATGAAATAGCAGAAGCCATTGAAGCGGCCAATATGGCTTTGAATCAATATCCACATTCTAGCTTATTGATGATTAAAAAAGCAGATTTGCTTTTAGCTACCAGAAAATATAAAGAAGCACTTAAATTATTAGACGAGGCAGCATTGTACGACCATAAAGACATGAATTTATTCATTCTTAAAACGGATGCTTATTTAGCATTGGATCAGCCTGAAAAAGCCATTGTTCTATTACAAGAAGCCCTGCATTTATTTGAAGGGGCAGAGCGTACCGAAGTGTTGTTTGAACTAGCAGATGTGTATGATGATCATGAAGCTTTTGATAAAGTATTTGATTGTTTGCAATTAGTTTTAGAAGAAGACCCTACCAATGAAGAAGCTTTATACAAAATTTGTTTCTGGACCGATTTTACAGGAAGAAATGAAGAAAGTATTCGATTGCATCAACGCATCATTGATGAACAACCCTATAATGCATTGGCTTGGTTTAATTTAGCAGCGGCTTATCAAGGCATAAAATTACATGAGAAAGCCATTGATGCTTATCAGTATGCTATTGTGATTGATGAGAAATTTGATTATGCTTATCGCAATATGGGTGATGCCTTTTTACGCTTAAGGAAATATAGAGAAGCCATTGAAGCATTGGAAAAAGTATTAGAACTATCCCGACCTGAAGACGTTATTTACGAAGCCATTGGGCATTGTTATCATAGAATGAAAAATTATGCGCAAGCAAGATTCCATTATAAAAAAGCAGTGCATTTAAATTCAGATGACAGTAGGTTGTATCAAAAAATTGCTAGCACCTATATGCTTGAGGAAAATTGGGAGATGGCCATTAAGCAATTAGAGCATGCATTAAGAATACATCAACACATTAATGAGTATTATATTTTAATGGGGGAATGTTATATGAATTTGAATCAGTTTAGAGAGGCGGCTCAGTTTTTTGGGACGGTGGTAAAAAACAAACCCAAACAAATAGCCGGTTGGGAATCTTTAATTAAGTGTTTGGTGGCCAATGAACAATTAGATATGGCTTTAGAACAAACCGAATTAGCTTATATGTCTACACAGGGTAAAGTAACTTTCATTTTTTACAGAAGTGCTATTTTGTTTATGATGAATAAAAGTGCAGAGGGTTTATTACAGCTAGAAATGGCTTTATCAAAATCAACAAAATTATTGAAAAAATTTACCAAGTTTTATCCTGAAATAGTACAAGATGCGAAAGTGGCAGAATTAATTAGTCAATACAAGAAGCCAAAAAAATCTTAACCATTTAAGTTATCTTTACTATCTTATATACACAAAGTACAAGTATCATGATGAATTTCAAAATGTCTCAAATTCCTGAAAGGACAGCCAAGCCTAGAAAAAGTGGATTAACGATGGTGATGGATAAGGGATTAAGTTTTGGCGATGCGGAAAACTTTTTGAGTGTTGCCGGAGTGCATACCGATATCATCAAACTAGGTTTTGGAACTTCTTTTGTAACACCCAACTTGAGAAAAAAAATAGAATTGTATCAGGCACATGGAATACCTGTTTATTTTGGGGGAACTTTATTCGAAGCTTTTATTATTAGGAATCAGTTTGATGAGTATATGTCTATATGTAAAGATTATAAAATTGATTTGATTGAAGTAAGCGATGGCTCCATTACTATACCGCATACTGAAAAATGTGGCTACATCGAAAAAATTTCAAAATTCGCCACTGTGTTAAGTGAAGTAGGAAGTAAAGATGCTGCACATATTATCCCTCCTTATAAATGGATTGAACTAATGAGCGCAGAATTGAGTGCTGGCTCTACTTATGTTATTGCCGAAGCGCGTGAAGCGGGTAATGTTGGAATTTATAGGGGCAGCGGCGAAGTAAGAGAAGGGTTGGTACAAGAAATATTAACAAAAATTCCTGCTGAAAAAATTTTGTGGGAAGCACCACAAAAAGCACAACAACTTTATTTTTTAGAGTTAGTGGGTTGTAATGTTAACTTAGGAAACATTGCTCCATCCGAAGTCATACCATTGGAAACCATGCGTATCGGACTTAGAAGCGATACTTTTGATTTATACTTAAATAAATAACCTTGCGCCAGTTTGGATTAATTGGATATCCTTTATCTCATTCCTTTTCTCAAGGTTTTTTTTCTGAAAAATTCTTGCATGAAAATATACATGATGCAAACTATGCCAACTTTCCTATTGCATCTATTAATGATTTCAATGCACTTTGGCATCAACATCCTGCACTAGAAGGACTAAACGTAACCATCCCCTATAAAAAAGAAGTCATTCCTTTTATTCAATATCCTTCTAGCGTGGTGCAAAAAATAAATGCATGTAATTGCATTCGTAAATTTAAAAATGAGTTGTATGGATACAATACCGACGTGGTAGGATTTGAAAAGTCACTACTTCCTCAATTGAAACAACACCATACCCAAGCTTTAATATTAGGCACTGGAGGTGCAGCAGCTGCAGTGGAATATGTATTGCAAAAATTATCCATTGCTTATCAATTGGTTTCAAGAACAAAAAAAGAGAATGCTTCCATTTTTAATGCACCTGTAATTCAATATTCCGATTTGAATGTGGATATGATTCATGAACATACACTTCTTATCAATACCAGTCCCATTGGAATGTACCCTAATTTGAATGAAGCGCCTGCTATTGCTTATGATGGCATTGGCGCCAATCATTATTTATATGACCTAGTATACAATCCAGCAGAGACCTTATTTCTATCAAAAGGAAAAGAAAAAGGAGCGGCTATCAAAAACGGGTTAGATATGTTGCATATACAAGCCGAAGAAAGTTGGTTAATTTGGAATGCAAGTACACCCATTCAACAATAATCATTAAGCATCATTAGACTTACTAATGATTACAATCCTTTTAAAAAAGAGAATAGTTGCGTGACTGCTTTTTGTCGGTGGCTGAAGCTATTTTTCTCATCCATTGTCATTGCTGCAAAACTTTTTGTACTTCCACCTGGAATAAAAATAGGGTCATAACCAAAACCTTTTTCACCATGCATAACAGTGGTGATAGTTCCTTTGCATAGGCCTTCAAAATAATATTCTTTATTTTCCCAAATCAAACAAATTACGGTTCTAAATTGAGCAGCTCTATTGGTTGTGTTATTTAATTCATGCAATACTTTATCAATGTTGGCTTGAAAATCTCGATCCTCACCTGCATACCTAGCACTTTTTACACCGGGGGCGCCATTTAAAAAATCAATTTCTAAACCGGTGTCTTCGCTAAAACAATTTTTTTGCGTGAGGGCATGTATAGTCCTTGCTTTTTCAGCAGCATTGTCTTTTAAATTATCATGTGGTTCTGGAATGTCAATGTTAATGCCCGCTTCCTTTAATGGAATAATATGAAAGTCTTTACCCACTAAGGATTGTATTTCATCTACCTTATGTTGATTGTTGGTGGCAAATACGAGCGTATACATGATGCAGAAGTAATAATTATAATTGAAAAATTTGTTTTAATACTGCCCATAATTTTGCTTTTTCTTGTTTGGCAGCACTATCCAATCCTTGCATGCTGGACAAAGATTTGCTAAAAAGTAAATTGCTATCACCGAGTGGTGTTAACTTATATAAATTTGTTGGTAATTTTATTTTAAGTGCTTTGCTATCTACTTCAAAGGCAATCACTAATTTAGAAGGTAGGTTATTTAAAATTTGATGAAGGCTTGCTTTCTGATTACCTATGTTCACTAAGGCAATATCTGCAATGGTTAATCTGCAGGCATTTAAAATGGAAGTCAGTAAAATAAAATCTGGTTCATTTAAATAAACGGATGCGGGGTCGTCTACAATCACCACAATTTTTTTACTATGATCACCTAAATGTTTTAAAGGTATAGTCAATTTCACTTCCTCTTCTGCAATGGTTACTTCTGTAGTATTGGATTGTTCCTGTGCTGGTAAGTATACTTTATTTTTTTTAACAAAAGCTTCTTGATCCGCAGCCAAAGAAGCTATTTGTTCCTCAATTATTGCTGGTTTTATTTTATTTTCAGGCAGGACCAAGCTATCTTTGAACAAAGAAACTAGAACAGATGCGGGCAATATTGTTTTATTTTCTTTCATTAGGTTGGAAAATTAAATGAATTGATTCAAACTGAAAAATAACACTTGTAAGTTTTCGATTTTTTCGTTTCTTTGTACTCTTAAAAGTTTCTTTTAAAAATTAAGTTTATGTCTACACACAGTATCCCAGTTACAAAAAACCAAAATCCGCAGTTAGCCCATTACAATATGGATGAAATTGCATTTGGAAAAAATTTTACTGACCATATGTTGGTCGCAGACTATGAAAATGGGGAGTGGAAGAATGTGCAGATCAAGCCCTTTAGCCCAATATCATTAGATCCATCCAGTGCTGTATTGCATTATGGTCAAACCATCTTTGAAGGCATTAAGGCATTTAAAAATGAAAAAGGAGAATTTGTCATTTTTAGACCAGATCAAAATTTTATTCGTTTTAATGTTTCAGCAGCACGCATGGAAATGCCTGCTGTTCCTGAATGGTTATTTATGGAAGGGATGAAACAATTAATTCATTTGGAAAAAGAATGGATTCCAACTAGACCAGAATCTTCTTTATATATACGTCCATTTATGATTGCTACCGACCCTTTTTTGGGGGTACGCCCATCGCTTAATTATAAGTTTATGATTATACTTGGACCTAGTGGTCCCTATTTTTCTGCACCAATGAAAATTTTGATAGAACAACAGTATACTCGTGCAACACCTGGTGGTGTTGGTTTTGCTAAGAATGGCGGTAACTATGGCGCAAGTTTACATCCGGTGGAATTGGCAAAGAAAAAAGGCTTTGATCAAATTTTATGGACGGATGCCAATGAGCATAAATATGTAGAAGAAGTAGGGGTGATGAATGTAATGTTTGTGATTGATGGAAAAGTAATTACACCAAGTTTAGAAAGAGGTACTGTATTAAAAGGGGTAACCCGTGATAGTTCCATTATCTTATTGCGTGAAATGGGTTATGTGGTAGAAGAAAGAAATTTATCGGTAGAGGAAATCGTGACTGCACATAAAAAAGGGTTGTTTCAAGAAATTTTTGGAGTGGGCACTGCTGCCGTAGTTTCCATGATTAAGCAATTGGCTCATGGTGATTATATCATGGATTTTGATATCGAGAAAATGGTCATAGCGAAGGCGCTTAAACAAGAATTACATGAGATTCGCATGGGGATGAAGGAAGACAAGCACCATTGGATGGTTAAAATCTAACTAATTCCTTGATTATAAGTATAATAGAATATTTTTTTTGACAGTTTAGCAACTAAAATGGACCATTTGTTTTATTTTTTTAAAATTAGCGAATAAACATTTTGGTAATTGGCTCACAGCCATTACCTTTGCCGTCCGAATTTTTTATAAACCGAAATAGAACAAAACAGCAGAATAAATGCCTACTATTCAACAATTAGTGAGAAAAGGCCGTGAGATCATCAGGGCTAAAAGTAAATCAAGAGCATTGGACGCATGTCCTCAGCGTCGTGGCGTTTGTACTAGAGTGTATACAACTACACCTAAAAAACC
>CAMBEQ010000030.1 GCA_945865545.1 Sediminibacterium ginsengisoli
GGGCTTATCCAAATCTGCTGTATTATTAACAGCACTTAAACCTACCATAGTCTTGTCAATTCCAGTTACCGTTCCTGAAAATGCTGGACTTAAAAGTGTCGCTTTTAAATTCAATTGAGTTTGTGTAGCAGTACTAACGGGCTTATCCATATCTGCTGTATTTGTAACAGCACTTAAACCTACCATGCTCTTATCAATTCCAGTTACCGTTCCTGAAAATGAGGGACTTAAAAGATTTGCTTTTAAATTTAACGCCGACTGTGTAAGCGTACTTATGGGCTTATTTGCATCTGATGTATTATTTACATTACCCAAACCTACCATGGTACTGTTAATTCCACTTACTGTTCCAGTAAATGTTGGAGAATAAGTATTCGCTTTTAAATCTATTCTAGCAGACAGAGTAGAAGTGTCATTTTTTTGAAGTAAGAAAGAAGTATCGTATGCGATTCTTGTTGTAATTGCTATAGAATCAAGTTTTATCTTAGCTCTTAAACCATTAGCTGTATCAGTTAAAGTTTTAGCAGAAACAGCCGATAATTGATCAATTCTATTGGATAAAGTAATGGTGTCCCTTCTTTGTAATAAAAAGGTAGTATCGTTTTTCACTTTTGCAGCTGAATAAATACCAAGAGATACCCAATTTGAATTATCTAAAGTAGCCGTATTTAATTTATATATAGAATCAACAGCTTGAACATACACTAACATGCCTAATTTTCTTCTAGAAGTAGGTATCGCATCACGATCACTGATAGTTGGTAAAGACATAAAACCCCCCTTTCCTAAACTATCTAAATGCGTAGGATTGGTTGCTCCATTTGGAGGTGAAATAAAGTCCAATAACTTAATCTGTGCATGAGTGACAGTATAAGTCAATTGAAATACAACGTATAGTAATAATATCTTTTTCATTAATTTATTATAATTGAAACGTTTTCTGTACCGCCATTTTTCTGAACATAAATATTATAACTCACCGCTGTCCCCTTAGCATTGGTAAAATTTCTAACCAATTTATCAAATGCATTCAAACTTTCAAATCCACCAGAGGTAATAGATATAAGATCACCAAGCGCCGAAGGATATGCATAATACGCATAATTAATTCCTGATGAATTTGTAATTGTAAACACAGATTTTGCTTTAGATGTAGCCCATTCCTGTCCTCCATTAATCATCGCAAGTATGTCTGTATCAGTAATACTACTTGATGGGTTTGAAGTAACCCCCCAATATTTATAGGAACCTGGTGTAATGGTAATAGTATTTGATTCTACATCTCCAGCAGTAACTTGAAGTGTTACATCATTTTGCCCAAGATTATTTTGTAGTATAGTAGTTCCAGCCGCGTATGAATAAATTACTTTATAAGTTTTTTCTGCTAATAATGGACCAACTACATCTGTTATTGACGGAGATCCGGCATTGGTAGCTACAATCGAACTATTTTTATAATAAGCAATGGAACTAAAACTACCCCCTCTATTTTGAGTAAAAGTTGGCGCAAAGGTTAAAGTACCTAGGTTGGTTCCAATTTCTACAGTCCCTGATTCACCCATACTCAAACTTGCCGTTGGTGGAGTATAATATGGAGGTATGGTTCTAGTTATTATATCTGTTAAAACTTCATCTATGGTTTTACCTTTTGAAGGAATAGTTTCACCATCTGCGTATTTTCCAAAGGACCCCCCTCCAAAATTCACTTTTATATTATTTTGCATTACATTAGAAGCGGCCACTACTGCGTCAATTCTATTGGACAATGTAATGGTATCATCTTTCAGTAAAAAATCTTCATACGCTGTAGTTGCATTAATTTTTAAAGCATTATTTTCAAATGTGAGTTGTTCAAGTAATGAAACTCTTAGAGCAAGATTAGCTGTATCTCGTTTAAATCTGGAATTTAACCAAGCAGCAGTATCTGATTTTTGTACCAAGTAGTTGGTATCAATTATTCTTAATTTTGAAGTAGCTAAATCACCAGAACTAGTTACCAAAGAATTAATTCTATAACTTAAATAAGCAGTATCCCTTGCAAAACGATTACTCAACATAAGGGCAGTATCTGTATATTTTACCCTTAATAAAATCCTGTCGTTTAAATAACTGGTATCAGCTTTATTTAATTTAAGTGCAACGTTACTATTGGTTGAGGAAGTAATCGTATATAAATTATTAATTCTAGTTAGATAATTCAATAACATTTCAGAAGTATCAGCCACATTTACCTTGCTAGTATAGTATTTCATAATACTATCATTGATATTAAGATTTTTAACAAATAAATTTCCACTAAAAGTAGCACTCCCATTAACTATTAATGAATCATTGATGGTTAATAAAGAATCAAATCTGGCTTGACCTTTTACATACAATGAATCATTTAAACTAGTGACTTTATTAACTGTTAAATTGGTATCTATTAATACATTCCCCATAACCCTCAACGAATCATTGATGGTTAATAAAGAATCAAATATTCCCTGCCCTTTTACATACAAATTCGAATCTATCTTCACATTCCCCATGGCTAATATGGAGTCAGATACATACAATTTACTCTTAGCTAATATACTTTTTTCGATTCTTGCTCCTTTTGAAACTATTAAAGAGTCATTAAATTGCAATCCGGAATTTAATATTAAATTCCCTTTCACTTCTAAATCCTTACCTACTGTTAAGTTAGTATCTACTAATATATTCCCTTTTACTCTTAATGAATCATTGATGGTTAATATAGAATCAAATATTCCCTGCCCTTTTACATATAAATTCGAATCTATCTTTACATTTTTTATAGCCAATAAAGAGTCAGATACATATAATTTACTCTTGGCTAAAATACTTTGTTCGATTCTTGCTCCTTTCTGAACTATTAAGGAATCATTAAATTGCAAACCACTAGTCAATATCAAATTCCCTCCCACTGTCAAATCCTTTTTGACCAGCAAGCCCTCGTCAATTCTAGTGCCTTTTGTGATAAATAATGAATCACTTGTTTTCGCATATTTTACAAACCCACTAACATCATCGCTAGAAGACAACCCAATAGTTACCCAAGTATTATCTAAACTAGCTGAATTTAATTTATATAAACTATCCACAGACTGAACATATACCATCATCCCCTGCTTTCTTCTTAGGGTAGGAATATTATTTCTCATTTCGATGGTAGGCAAAACCATATATCCTCCTTTACCTAAGCTATCAATGTGCGTAGGATATTGTGCCACTCCTAATGTAGTAATATTACCAGCAAGCCCAATTTGGGCATTAACAAGCGAATGAGAAAGTTGTAAAACCAAATATAATAATATAATTTTTTTCATTATTGAAATATTATACCAGATACAGAGCCATTAAAAAAGTTCTGCGAAGTATATACGATGTATGGCATCGAATAACCCGAAGCATTTACTAAGCTCACTGTAGTCCTATTAAAAGCATCTAAACTCTCAAACCCACCAATCTTTATGGATGTTAAATCTCCTAAGGCAGATGGATAAGCATAGAATATATATTCATTTACCAAACTTGAAAATGAAAGTGTTTGTGATTTTGCAGCAGATTGTAATGTTGTTTTAAAATAGTCTGATACTACGCCAGTTGTTGATGGACCATAATATGAATATTGGAATGTTGTAATTGAAGCAGTATTTTCACCATTGACGGTGCCTGCATTAATTTGACCTAAAGGATATGGATTTCCTAAATTGTCGTTTTTTATGGCCCCTGCAGAATAAGAAATATTCTGTACTGTATAATTAATAGCAGTAGTTAGAATTCTTGTGGGACCTACGACGGTTCCAGCAGCTACATCAGTAGTAACTCCTGCTCCCATTGAGACTCCACCCTTATAAAATATGGCAGTACTTGGAGACTCTTCAGGTCCAGCATCACCTGCACTATAGGAATGGGTAAGGCTAATCGCTGGTAAAAGATCCATTCTAGTGCCTATTTCGTAAGAAGTAGTACCACTTATACTTACAGAAGCACTTGGTCCAGAATAAGTAGGAACAATTTGAACTGTTGAAATATCATATAAAAATTCATCTAATGTTTTTCCTTTCACATATACCGAATCACCTACATTATATTTTCCTAAAGTTCTACCTGAAGCAAGATTCAATTTTACATTTTTTGTGAACTTTCTTGCATAATTCGCTAACATGGCTGCAGTATCTTCTACATTGACTTTACTTGTATCATATTTCAAGATACTATCATTAATTTTTAGCCCTTTAACAAACAAATTCGAATCAATTTTCACAGTTCCTCTAGCCAATATCGAGTCAGAAACATACAATTTACTCTTGGCTAAAATACTTTGTTCTATTCTTGCTCCTTTGGTAACAATTAAAGAATCATTAAACTGTAAACCAGAATTTAAAATTAAATTCCCTTTTACTTCTAAATCTTTTCCAACTACTAAACTAGTATCAATTAATACATTGCCCTTGACTCTCAATGAATCGTTAATGGTAAGTATAGAATCAAATCTACCCTGCCCTTTAACAAACAAATTCGAATCAATTTTCACACTTCCTCTAGCCAATATCGAGTCAGAAACATACAATTTACTCTTTGCTAAAATACTTTGCATTATTCTTGCTCCTTTGGTAACAATTAAAGAATCATTAAACTGTAAACCAGAATTTAAAATTAAATTCCCTTTAACTTCTAAATCTTTTCCAACTACTAAACTAGTATCAATTAATACATTGCCTTTAACTCTCAAAGTATCATTTAAAACTTTTATTTTATTTAATGTTAAGGTACTATCAATTTTCACATTCCCTTTGGCTAATATAGAGTCAGATACATACAATTTACTCTTGGCTAATATGCTTTGCTCAATTCTTGCCCCTTTTAAAATAACCAACGAATCCTTAAATAGTAAACCAGAATTCAATATTAAATCACCATAAATTTCTATATCTTTTTTTACAGTCAAATTGCTATCAATTAACACATTGCCCATAACTCTTAAGGAATCGTTAATGGTAACTACTGAGTCAATTAACACATTACCTTTCACATATAAACTTGAATCAATTTTAGCATTTAAAGTATTTACTTTTAAGTTGATTCTTTTAGACAAGGAAGCTGTATCTCGTTCAAACCTTTTGCTTAACATCGATGATGTGTCAGAGAGTTTTAATACAGAACTAATTTGAGAACTAATCTGAGAACTTACTGCTGATTTAACAAACTCTGTACTTGCAACAGTATTATCATTACTAGCACTATCAGCGGTTGGTGTTTTTGGAGCGCCTAAAAAAGTTGGTGAAACTAAAAATTTATTAATTAATGTATCAATACTTTCACTAGAGATTAATGTTCCTTTTAAAGGGAAAGTGACATTGGTTGGCCCAGTAGTATTTAAAATTAAATTGCCTAATCCTTTAATTTCTAAATTTCTTCCTAAAGTAATTGTTTTACCAGGGTTACTTATACCAGTACCTCCGCTTTCACCAGCCAATATTCCACTTAATTTAGTCGCTGAATCGGCGATCACCGCTTTAAAAGCACTAAATGCATATGGCACCGCCCAAATTTGAGAAGTTCCCATATCCACATATTCTTTTGCAAGGTCCCAGCCTGGCGTAGGCAATGAAGGCGCAATAGCAATTTTTAAATTAATAAAATAAATTTCAGATCTCCAACTAAGATTATCAAAACTTGCTACTCCAGCAGTTCGAACACCGTTTCCAATAATCAAAGTAAAAATTCCATCATCATTAGACATTATTTGATGTGTCTCCGTATAAACAGATTCACCAGTAGGTGTTTTTTGATATATGTCAACATTGGCATAAATGGTTCTGGATGCAGCAGCATTACCACTGGCATCTCTAGCCACCGCTTGGAATAAAATTCCATTGGGCAGCGTCTGAGCCATTATATTCTCGAAAGAAAATAATAAAACAATAAAAAATAATATTTTATATATTCTATTCATTAAACTAATTCTTAAGAATTTTAAATGTTTGTAAAATTGAACTTGAAGCTATTTGAATAAAATAATAGCCAGAAGCCAATGAAGACATATCTAACTTATAACCATTTAGAAAAGCATCTTGACTTACTTCTTTAGTTAAAGCAGGTTGCCCAGTATTATTAAATACTACCACAGTAAATTTGTTGTCATTTTGCAGCATGTTTAAAAACTTAATATTTGCATAAGTAATTACTGGATTAGGTGTAATTTTTATACTCAACTTTATATAATCTAAATCAACAAAACAACTAGCAAAAAATTCACCTTTTTTACTAGCCCAAAATTTTGAAATATTATTAGATACTTTAAAGCAATTGTCTCCTGTAATTAATATTGGAGTACTATAACCAGAAGATTTTGCCATACCTCCAACAGAGCCAATAGAATAGCTCATGCTAATTTGCGAAAAAGCATTAATAGTTAATAGAAAAAACAATATGAATTGTACTAGTTTCAAATGTATTCTTTGATAATGATGTGTTTACTTTCTTCTTTTCTGATGGACATCAAACTAGAAAAATCATCGCTTGATTTAAATCCTGATGCATCAATCAAAGAATTGATGGGTAGCCCGGCATTTAAGGGGTTAGTAAATTCATTCCAGAAATGATTGAATCTGTATTTTTCACATAATTCATTAAAATTCAAATCATAGTTCTTGACTGTAATTTCATTCAGTGCCTGGCATTCAATATTTAAAATATTTGCCATATGTGCCTCACTAGCAGATTTGTGTAAAAAATACTGGTTGGTGAAGAAATGATGATCAAATAAAACTTTGATCCGATTTTCATTTTTGATCATATTACGTATGTAAAATAATCGTAATGCGTTTAGTAATTTCATAATTGTTTATTTAAAAATTTTGGGAGTGTAATATTGCCAATTTTGAAACAATTGGCAAATTGGGAGTGATAATAACATAAGTTCGACGAAACAAATATGAATCACTATAAATCAATTAATTACATATATAATATAATATATATTTATATGTAATTTTTGATTAAAAAAATGTAAAAAATAATTGAAATTAGTGCACCATAATTAATGGTCAACTAGGATAAAGGAATAAATAAAAGAAAATGAGGCTTTTTGATGTACTAAGCAAGGACTGCGTCTATCAAATCTGATGGATTTCCACCATGGAATTTCTTAAATGGCTTATATAAATGCTGCCTAGAAGAGAAGCCAACTTCCTTAGCCAAGGCGTCAATAGTAAAATTGGCAAATTTTGGATTATGTATAATATCAACAAAATATTCAACTCTTTGCTTATTCACAAGGTCACTAAATGTCATATTGTACTTATAATAAACAAACTTGTATAAATCATTACTACCAGCATTTAAAACTTTAGAAAAATTCTCTAAAGAAGCATCTGGATTAGTAAAATAAAAATTAGTAAAGAAACTATTAATAAAATCTAGCTCATTAATAGTTAAATCAAGATTTCGACTAAAACTATCTCCAAATGAAATTTTAAGAGATGATTTATTTAAGAAACTAGGGCGATATAAAATAGTTAATACAACTGTTAAATATAAAACAAAACTAATAGAATAACCCAATGTATCATTGTCCTTCAAAATAGATAATGGAAGATACAATAAAAGCATGCTAATCATGATGAGAAATATAGCAATTGTCCATACCTTTATTTTATCAAAATAAATATTATTTAACCCGAATTTATTAATGATTTTATTTAAAAAAAAGACAAAAGTAGCAAAGAAAGTAAAAATCAATATAGTTCTTAATATCAACATAAATAACGGGAGCTCTAAAGCACTACTTTTAACAATCACTAATGTTTGTGCTTTTAGTGATTGAAGATAATCCGGGTTTGCTAAACTACTGTAATAAAAAGAAGCTACTGTAAATGTAACCAATGAAATAGACAGAAGTAATACCCAAATTCTATACCTCAAAAAATATAAATTACTGAATATATTCAAAAAAGCAGAGGCAATCAATGCTTTTGAAATAATGATATAAAAAATATATTTAGTTGAAAATAAATCTATGCTATGAACCAACGAAGCAAACCCAATGATGAAAATTATCAATAAAAATAAAAACTTAAGTACCAAAGGTCTTTTGAACTTAATCAACACATCAAAAAAAGCTATTGATGCAAGAAGAAATACCGAAAAAAATAACTTTTCAAAAAGTGTATTCATGAATTATAATTATAGAATTATATCTAAAATTATAGAAATACGTCTAAAATATCTAATATAATACCATAAAATTGACAGTAAAGTTTTGAAAATCAGAATATTAGTAGCAAATACCAAACATTTGACCTACCAATACAAACCAATTAATTGATCTATAGAACATTAAAATAGTAGAAAATGGACCGTAAAAAATAATAAATTATATTAAATTATTGATTTAATATAATTTATACATTAAATATTAATTATATATAATAAAATGTAAGTCTTGCTTGATACCAGCGCTGTCATATTTGATAAACAGTCGGGCCGAATTGAGGTCTGCAATTTTATACTTATACGAAACTTTAATTTTAGCTTTAATACTATCCATCCCATTAGTCGACATAATAGTTAGGTCAGTAATAGAGGGCATTAACCAATTTCCTACTTTACCATCACTATCGTAATAACTACCATCTCTGTTAAATGTTTGAGTATATCTTTGTTGTGCAGTAGTCAATTTGAGTACAACCCCATTGTTAGTCATAGAGTCAATTTTCCAAGTACGTTTGGTATTTTGATAACTCCCAGTTCCCGATAATAAATTCTTTTGGAAATCTAATTCTGATACAACTTCTTGTTTTGCGCAGGAGAATTGCTCAAATACAATGATAGCTAATATAACTATGATTGTTATTCTCTTTAAATTTCTACTATAATAAAGTAATGAGCTCATACAAACTATTTAAATAATTTTCTTGCATAAAAAATTCCAAAATTGACAAAGCTATCTTTTGATCCATTCGGACTATTTCTATATTGGCCAGGACTAATGGACCTTGAAGTAGGATTTGAAAAATAAGCAGCCGCATCCCCATCTGCTTTTGATTTAGATAACAATTTAGCTACGTTTGGATATTCATCTGGACCAACATCATCCAAATAATCTGATAAACTTTGATGATACGAAAAGAAAATACCTGCACTATTGAATCTATTAAATTGATATTTCAATTTTAAGTTTAAAAAATAACCCATGGCCATTAATGAATAAACTTTTTTAGTGCTATCTAATAATTGGCCGCCAGTACCTAATGTTTGTAAATTATAGGTTTTCCCTTTAAACAAGCCAGTTGGATTAAATGAAATGAAATCAAAACCCACTCCAATAGATGGTCTAAACTTTCGTGCTTTAGTGTATAATCGATTATCAACAAAATCAAAATTAATTGCAGGTGATATCCCTAAAACAGTAGTAGTAAAACTCATCCCTCTAGCGATTTGTTCATTGTTGGAGGAATTGGCATCCGAATTACTAAGCTTAGAGCTTGTAATGGTTAAACTTGCGCTTAAATTAGAATACAATGTATAGCCAATATTTAAACCAAATAAAACATTCATTTCATTATTTAAAAGACTTGGATTACTGATAGTTCCTGTAAAAATTGATCCTCCTGCTAACAATGCTAATTCAATTCTGCTTTTTTGAGGTGCTTCAATTTTTTGAAATTGATTTTTTACAGAATCTAGCTCTTTGGGTTTAGGTGGAACAGTATCTCTTTTCATTTTTAAAGAATCAACAAACAATTTATGTTTTCTAAAATCAAGTAAAAATGCTTGATAACCAATTTTAATATCAGGAACTAATTCATTATTTGAACCTAAAATTCCTTTAATAGTATAATAACCAATATGCTTTTGTGAAGATATTGTTTTAGTGATGTTTAATTTAGTCGTGGTTGCATTTACATCTTGTGGATTAAAAGTCAATAATGTATCGGCTCTATCCATGGTACTATCTTTTTTAAAGTATCCATAACTAATAGTTGCTTTAGTAAAATTTGCTTTCTTATTAGATACCAATAGTATACTTTTTAGTTGGTCTTTGATAGTAATGGTATCTTGAAACTCAATAGAAGATTCTCCATCTTTCATCGAATAAACATGTGCTGGATTAGTCTCCTTTGGCAAGCTTAAAAAAGGCTCGAACTCTAGCTTTGGTGAGCTATAATTAATACTTTGATCATAAAAACCTTTAGCAATTTTTTCTTTTTCAACACTCCCCCAATGATTATTATTAATCTTAAATATTTTTTCAGACCCATAAATACCAAAATTCGCGGAATGAACAATCGTATCAGAAATATTGTCAACTAAAAAGTTTTTTACAAAACTATTATTTTCTATTTTTGAAATAAACCTGGTATATACTTGGTCTGCTCGGCCATAAATAAAATTAGTAGATATATTATAATTTTTAAACCCAAATACCAAATTATTAGCAAATGTATTATTGGTTATTTCAATATCGACATGGTCACTTCTTAAATCTTCAAAATAGATGCCTGCATTGTTGCCCGTAAATAAATTATTTACTACTTTAAAAGTTATAGAGGTAGAATCTGTATTAAAATTAAAGGGGGGATTCAATACCTGTAAAACAGATATTTTACCAACATTATTGATAAAAATATTATCACTTATTTCAATATTATCTCTTTTCCATCCAAAATCAAAAAGTAAAGGCAATTGCAAACTTCTAAAGATAGTATTATTGATAACTACTTTACTTGAATCAATATTTTTGATAACAAGCCCTACCCCTTCTAAATTATTTTTACCAAAAAATTCAATATTATTTTGAACCCCTTTCATAGTAACACTACCCTCACAAACTATAAGGCCTAAATCTATCATTTCAATTTTAGCACCGGCTGCCACTTCAAATGAGCCAGTGACACGAATGACGTCTTTAATTACATGCACACCTGTTGGAATTTTCAAATTGGTATAATTACCCGACAAGGTATCCTGACCATTGGTATGGCTAATGAAAAATAAAATAGAACAAATATATAGTAAGAGTACCCTTTGCATTAATCTGATATTTTATAAATAATTGGTGGTGATGTTCTTGTAGAACCATCAATCAATGACATATTAATATTGTCAAAAATTACGAAATCGTTCTTTTTTAAACTTCCAAGTATCTTTTGAGTGGTGGATTGAAATAATTCTCCATAATTATTGAACGACTCTTCTTCCTTGCCATTATGAATTTTTACTACTTTATAACTATTAATTCTTCCTGGGAAAAATTTTAAATTATTGATCTCTAAATTAGCCTCTAGCCTTTCAGCAGCTAATAAATCTTTTACACTTATATTATAAGTATTTAAATTATCACCTTTTACCCGAACCAATGGGTCTGGCAAAGGATTCACAACTATTTTTTTGTCAAATAATAATTTCTTTTGTTCTTTTCTTAAATCATAAAATTTTAATATGTATTCGCCCGTTTTAGCAAAAGTGATTTTATAATCTTTTCCTACTTGAGTAATTTTTGTTGTCGGAATTACCTCAAAAGTAAAATCCTTCCCCATTGTAAAATTAAAGTCGGAGATAAAAGTATTGTTTAACCCTACAAATATGTTTTCCGTATGCAAGGAATTAATAATGCTTTTAAACAATTCATCAAATATTTCATCCGTTTTAGCCACCGCCTTTTCGTCATCTGCTAAAATTTGTTCTGGTTTATATTCTTTAACTAGCTCTTTAAGGATGTACAATTTCGGATTGCCTTTTGAAAAATAAGTAGGCTCATAGCCAATTTCCGAGAGTGCTGCTTCCTGATACAAAAGCTGTTGCTTTGTAATTAAAAGCTTGATACGCTCCAATTGCATATAACTAATTGCCGATGGCTTATGCATAAACATATAATAATCCCATTCATCTACTTTTCCTTTGATGGAAGTCACTTGAGGCATAATAGGTATAACACTGTCTAAAGATGGAAATGAAGATAATCTATAAGGAGCTTTCTTCATAAAATTTGATAATTCAAACAAATCTTTTTCAATAACAGCAATACCTTTGGGCGAATGTAGTATCTTTTCAATTAAGGTTCTAGCATTAAATTGTTTTAATAAAGTAGTATTGTTTTTTTTAAACTCATCGTCAATGTATTTCAGTACTCCATCTACCACCATATAACTTTTAACCAAACGAGCACTTACCTTTAAATAGCCTTGCGCTTTAGGAAGTGTATTTAAAGTATCTAAATTATCTTTAACCACCTGATTGCTAATCTCTACTTTTTTAAATTCCTCCTTGATCAATGACTGAAATGACTTAATGGTCCAAATATTAGAGTCTAATACTGACATTTTGATATTAATCACTGAAAAACAAATAAAAACGATGTATAAAAGACTTATAATTTGGTATCTCTTGACATCAACGTGACCTTCGGCCATATACTAAATTTTAAGTAATTAATTATACTGCTTGTATAATAAAATGAAAGCTAACTGGGAACCAGTTGGTGTGGTATTGGTTTTCTCTAAGTGATTGTTTAAACGATTGTAAATATCAGCTTTTGAATTTTGCTTATTTAAATTAAAAATTTCTAACAACTGAGCTTTATTGAAAGACCCATCCATGGCAAGCTTGTCTAACATTGAATTAATGTTATTGAAGGTTTTTAACTCCCCATTAACCAATACTTCGCTCAATTCAACTGTATACTCATTCCTTGGACCAAATTGAATTCTAGGATTGTTGTAATTCACTAAATCTTCAACTAAAATCAATGTATTTTCATCTACCTGCAATTCAAACAATTGCTTAAATAAATCATGGCCCAAAGTTTGATCTTTAAAGCTTAATGCCAATCTTATCAAGTTTTTAATGTACTGAAAACCAGCGTTGGTTTGCATATTGTATCGAACTTTTCTAAACTTGCTGAATAATTTCTTTTTTAAATCGTCCTCTCTATCTAATAGAATAGATACCAAAGAAGCAAATTCACCCTCCGACTGAACATCGGCATTGTCTACAAGATATTCTACTAAATATCGATTCTTATATTTCACACTGCTTTTCAATGAGTCTAAATTTGGACAAATTATAATTTCTTTATTAAAGAAATATCTACAGTGAGTTAAAATGGTTTGTTCTTCACCGCCAAACACCACTACTTCATTTGACTCTTTTCTTCTAACGGCAAACAACCCTTGATGCTCTTCCACCACTATATATTCAAATAAATTGGTGATCTTGATTCCAACTAATGAAGTAAATAATAAATTTAATTCTGTTTCGGAAATAATGGTTGATTTGGTTAGTACCAAATCATTCATTGAAATGGCCGGAAACTTTACTTGAAATTGACTTAAAAGAACAATAGACTCTTTGGAAGGCAATTTTTTATCAAATAAATTCTTAAATACTTCTGTCAATTTTACATAATCGCTATCATTAAATTTTGTCCATTCTGGATGATAGAAAAGATCTTTTGCTAAACTTGATATGGCTAGTTGCTCTAAATCAGAATAGTTGCGTCCACCTCCACCTATATTACCGCCCCCTGTTCCTGTTGATGTATTGCCTCCAGTTAAATAATTATTTAAATCTACTCCTCCTAATCCTCCAACATTTCCAAATATTTCATTGCTACTTGCTCTATGTCTACTTTCATTGATTGAAGGATTAATTTCTATTGACAACTTATCAAGTCTTGAATCATTTTTTGGTGCAGTATAATCTGTTCTATAGGCAGATAAATCAAAACCTTTTTCTGAATTTGATCCACCAACTCTTACTGATTCTGATAGCATTTGCTTTCCAGCCCCTTCAAATGCTCCAGTTTGAATATTTACATAAGTACTTGAATTGTCATCACCTGCAGATCCCATAGTATCAGAAATGGCAGAAATACCTTCAGCTAGTTTGGCCAATGTTTTTTCTGTAGCCACTTGACTTTTTACCTGTACTTCTACAAATTTGATTGCAGAAACACCAAATACAATGGCCTCAATAGCCAATCCTGTTGTAATTAATAAATCCTGAGCTGGCCACTCCAATAACTTGGCAATTACTCCAATTAAAATTACAACCGCGGCACCACTATAAAAGAGATTGAATATATCCAATTTCTTCTTGACGATCATCCCCTCGTCATTGACAGTTGTTTTAGAATCTTCTGATTTCATAAGATTTAATTTTTACCTCCTATTTTGAATTTTTTGTTTTAAGAAAAAAGTCTAGAAGGGCATGCAAAATAGATTTAACCAATATTCTATCAAAATAATGAATGACAAATGAAAATAATTGACGATTTCATTTTTGAATCATTGAAAATCAATAAGTTACAAGCATCCTAATTTACAAAAAATATGCATATTTGCACAATAAATTTCTAATAAGTAGTAAGAATGGAAGCAAAATGTGGATAAATCTTATTTCACTCCTTGCCAAATAGCCTCTTTTTCGGTCAAACTTAACTTCGCTAGGTCCAAATTCCTAGCCTTAGCATAAGCCTCCATCAGCTCAAATCGATGTTTAAACTTCTTATTTGTTTTCTCTAAGGCTGTCTCTGGGTCTATTTTCAAAAAACGGGCATAATTCACTAAGCTAAAAAAGACGTCCCCTAACTCATCCTCCATTTTCTCCTGGTCATTTTGGGCAATTTCATGCTGCAATTCCCCTATTTCCTCATTCACCTTGTCCCAAACCTGCTCTTTGTTCTCCCATTCAAAGCCTACTTGCTTCACTTTCTCTTGAATTCTTAGGGCTTTTACCATGGCAGGTAAGCTTTTGGGTACTCCACTTAATAAAGTTTTCTCTCCATTGCCTTCTTTTAGCTTTAACTGCTCCCAATTCAACTTGACTTGTTCTTCCGTATCCGCCTTCACATCCCCATAAATATGTGGATGCCTATGGATTAATTTTTTTGAAATTCCTTCAATCACTTCTTCCAAAGTAAACTCACTTTTTTCAGAGGCTATTTTAGTGTAAAATAAAATATGTAATAATAAATCCCCTAGCTCTTCTTTAATTCCCTTCCAATCTTCTTCAATAATGGCATCGGTTAATTCATACAACTCTTCAATGGTGTTACTTCTTAAACTATGAATGGTTTGTTTTTTATCCCAAGGACATTCCGCTCTTAAGCGATCCATGATGGCGACTAATTCTAAAAAGTTTTTTGAAATTTTTTCTTGAGACATGATTGAATTTATTTAATTCTTGTTTTTGATCTATAGGTATCTGTTTGTGAATGACAATTAGGACATAAAAGCCTTAGATTACTATATTCATGATTAATCCTATTTCCATCAATATGATCTAATTCAAGTTTGATAGGCTTATTATTCCAAATTTCTATACCACAAATTGAACACTTATTTTTTATTAAGCCTTCATTTAATAACCTATTTTTTAATTTATATGTCTGAAATTGAGGATGATTGCCATCAAGGATTTCGCTAAGTAAAATTTTTTTAGGAGCATTCTTATTCCCACCTCTCAATCCTTGATTTGGAGTATAACAACCATACAAAATAGCTAACCTCTTTAAAGTATTGAAATGAATATTTAAGCTTGCTGCCGCTCTTGACATAGATATACTATTATTACAAACTTCAATAATTTTTTCCTTAGAAACTTTAGTTTTCATTATTTAAAATTAAGCAAAAAAAAGCCTCTCACTAAAGTGAGAGGCTTTGTGCCTCAGGCGGGAATCGAACCCGCACGGGCGTTGCGGCCCACAGGATTTTCTTACTACTATGGTTTTCACCACCCTACTCTGGTTTGTAGTCTGGACTATGCCTTCACCATCTCTTTCGATTTAGGTGCTCCGTGTCTAGTCTCTACACGTTCCCTTTCGGGCTTCGCTCGGTATTCCCAGTTTAAAGGGTTCGCCGAATTTACGGAGTTCTACATCTTCAATTTCTCGAAGTGCACTCAAATTCTTGTTCTTCAAAAGAACTGTGTCTAAGTCCTGCGTGTCTACCAGTTCCACCACCAAGGCGTCTGATTTCAGACTTAAAAAAAATCCCACTCCGAAGAACGGGATTTTGAGCGAAAGACCGGGCTCGAACCGGCCACCCCGACCTTGGCAAGGTCGTGCTCTACCAAATGAGCTACTTTCGCTTGTACAAGAACTATTTTTAGGACTGCAAAAATAACGAAACAGCGGTCTTAAACAAAATTATTTTCTTACTTGTACTCAGGCTTATACTGAGAGCTACTTTGTACTTCTGGATTGGGTTTTTGGAAGCGACTATTGTACAATTGGGTACAATTGCCTAAAACCAAGGCTAGGATAGCAAAAATAGATACATAAAAAAAGAATCTAGAAGAAGTCACCCAATTAGCGGCGATGTCTTTTTCAGCTGAATTATCTTGTAAATCTTGTGACATAGTGTTTATTTACGGACGCAAAAATAACAACAAGTTCTTAATAATGAACTTGTTTGCTTACTATTTTACTGAAAAATTGCTTGTTTTTTATAAAGTAATCAAAAACCAAGGATCCTTTGTAAACCCCCTCCAATGACTGCAAGGGTTTGGGGCCTTTTGTTCTTTTAATACGGCCAAAAAAACAATACCCTATAAATCCAAGATGTGCTTTGGCAATAGCTATAAAAAAGTCACTATCCCCACTTAATAAGCCTTTAAAGGCCGAAATGGCGTCTAAAGCAAATCTAAAAGGTAGTTTCCAAACCAATTCTGATAAAGGCAAATTCTTTGTAAGCATAATTAGGTTATTCCTAAAATTTAGAAACACTTTGCGTCCCCCTCTAGGTAATGTGCCTGCACCAACATGAAATACTTTTGAGGAAGGGCATGCATAAATTTGATAGCCTGAAATTTTCATTCTCCAACACAAATCAATTTCTTCTTGATGGGCAAAAAAATTAGCATCAAATCCATTCATCTCATGAAATAATTTAGAACGAATCATCATGCAAGCACCTGTTGCCCAAAAAATAGGTGCAGCCTCATCATATTGTTTTTCATCTTTTTCACAAACATCAAAAACGCGTCCTCTAGAAAATGGATAACCCAAAAAATCAATCCAGCCTCCGCAGGCACCTGCATATTCGAAAGTAGAAGGTGATGCGTGAGATAAAATCTTTGGTTGGCATGCTGCTATGGAATTATTTGATTCCAATAAATTTACCATAGGTTGTATCCAATTAGGATCTACTGCAACATCTGAATTTAATAACACATAATAGGTAGCCTCCACTTTTTTCAATGCCCAATTATAACCACCAGCAAAACCTTCATTAGTAGGGTTGGTAATAATTTTAACGGTAGGAAATTTATCTTTTAATAAAGGAATCGAATCATCAGTAGATGCATTGTCTGCCACCACTACTTCAAAGTTTGAATACTGCGTAGCCAATACCGATGGCAAAAACTGTTCTAAATAGTTAGCCCCGTTGTAATTTAATATGACAATAGAAACAAGCGGATTCAAAGTGATTCTTTTAGCGAATGTAAGTCCAAAATATGGGAATTTGAACTAAAAATTACTAACTTAGCTCTATGAATCAAGGAACTTTTTTACATAGAAACTTAGATTTACTCAATCATCCCTTGGGGTAGTTTAACTACCTCCCAGTTTTTAGTTTCCAGCGACTTTCATGATAAGTTGATTCAAGTTCGCTTTTCTTTTCAAAATTTAATTTTTTTAACATGACTAATTCAACGGTTAGTTCCAATGCTGCTAAATATTTAGCACTGGAAGAACAATATGGCGCACACAATTACCACCCAATTCCAGTAGTACTCGAAAGAGGCGAAGGCGTTTATTTATATGATGTAGATGGCAAACAATATTTTGATTTTTTAAGTGGTTACTCGGCAGTAAACCAAGGCCATTGCCACCCTGCAATTGTTGAAGTTTTACAAAAACAAGCCAGCAAACTCACTTTAACCTCTCGTGCTTTTCACAATAATTTATTAGGTGAATACGAGAAGTACATCACGGAGTATTTTGGCTATGATAAAGTACTACCCATGAACACTGGAGTTGAAGGTGGTGAAACTGCAATTAAATTAGCTAGAAGATGGGGCTACAATGTAAAAGGCATTCCAGAAAACCAAGCTAAAATTATTTTTGCTGAGGGTAATTTTTGGGGACGCACTTTAGCGGCCATCTCTTCTTCTACCGATCCAAGTAGTTTTAAAGGTTTTGGCCCCTACATGCCTGGCTTTGGTCTTGTTCCTTACAATGATTTATCTGCGCTAGAAGAAGCGCTTAAAGATGCTCATGTGGGCGCATTTATGGTAGAACCCATTCAAGGAGAAGCAGGCGTAGTCATTCCGGATGATGGTTATTTGAAAAGTGTTAGAACCTTATGTGACCAATACAATGTGTTATTTATTGCAGATGAAATTCAAACTGGATTAGCAAGAACAGGAAAGATGTTAGCCTGCGATCATGAAAAAGTGCGCCCCGATATTTTAATATTAGGAAAAGCATTAAGTGGCGGCACCCTGCCTATTTCTGCAGTTCTTGCAGATAATGAAATTATGATGCAAATATTACCTGGAGAACACGGTTCTACTTATGGTGGGAATCCATTGGCCTGCGCCGTGGCTATAAAATCTTTAGAAGTATTGAAAACAGAAAAAATGGCGGAGAATGCAGAAAAAATGGGAGAAAGATTAAGAAAAGGATTATCAGATTTAAACTCTCCATTCATCACCACCATTCGTGGCAAAGGATTATTAGATGCAATCGTTATTAAACATGCTAATCCAGATGCAAGTTGGGATTTGTGTTTGCACTTAAAAGATTTGGGCTTATTAGCAAAACCTACTCACGGAGATAAAATTAGATTTGCGCCGCCTTTAATTATCAATGAAAAACAAATAGACGAAGCCGTTGCAATTATTGGGGCTGGTTTGAAATTGTTAGCTTAGGTAAAAAAGTCATTAACATTATAACAGCAGATGTTATAATACATACATACAATGCCCATAATTTTTGTGGGCACTCTCCCATTTGACAGGTAGATAAAATTAGAAAATTTCTAATACTCCATGCTAAAAGCAAAGAAGCAAATACCATATTAAAACGTTTGGCCCATAAATAAGGTAAAGCAAAAAACAATATGGCTAAACTTGCAAAAAAACATAAAAATTTACCTGCTTGGCCAAAACTTGCTCCTGCAGGATCCCAACCCGTAATTGTCCAATTTCGGCTTTCAATAAAAACCAAAGGTTGAGTAGTGCAATAAATTAGGAATAAGCAAAGTATTATACCAATGGTTTGAGAATATTTCATATTTAACTTAATTTAAAAAACAAAACCCATACAAATTGTAAGGGTTTTGTTTTTTTAGTGAGGTCGAGAGCGGATTCGAACCGCTGTGGAAGCTTTTGCAGAGCTCTGCCTAGCCACTCGGCCACCCGACCCTATCTAGAATGCGAAATTAATGTAAAGAAGTTAATTAGAAAAGAATTTTACAGCTAAAGCGATTTAAACGACATTTGTAACTAAAATCATTGAAATGAAGGCCATTGAAGCTTCTGAACTCATTATAAATGACCGTGGCGCTATTTATCACTTAAATGTAAGGCCCGAGGAATTAGCCGACACTATTATAACCGTTGGCGATCCAGAAAGAGTGGCAAGCATTAGTAAATACTTTGACAAAGTAGAATTTAAATTGGCTCATAGAGAATTTATTACCCATACAGGATTCATCGGGAATAAAAGAATTTCAATAGTAAGTACAGGTATTGGGCCCGATAATATCGACATTGCTTTAAATGAAATTGATGCGTTGGTAAATATTGACTTTTCAACAAGATGCATACATGAACAAAAAAAATCGGTAGCCATTATTCGTATGGGTACTTGTGGCTCTTTACAAGGCGAAGTGGGTGTGGATCAATTGGTAGCTGGAACCCATGGATTAGGTATTGATAATCTAATGCACTTTTATAATATACAAAATAATGAAGAAGAAAAAGCCATCTTAAATGCTTTTGAAAAGCATACACAAATTACCTCACATGCAATTCAACCTTATATTGCCACTGCCAGTGCAGGATTGATTAAACATTTTACCGAAGGCTATAGTCATGGCATTACAGTAACCTGCCCAGGTTTTTATGGGCCACAAGGTCGAATTTTAAGACTCCCCTTAAAAATGCCAAATCTGGTGGATCAAATGACCAGTTTTAGATATGGTAATCACCGTATTGCCAATTTTGAAATGGAGACCAGTGCTATTTATGGATTATGTAATTTACTAGGGCACCAGTGCTTAAGTATCAATGTGATTATTGCTAATAGAGTGAAAAAAGAATACAGCAAAGACATGGGTAAAGCGGTGGATCAAATGATTCAAAAATCTTTAGGCATTATTGCAAGCATTTAATTTAGAAATAATAATTTTACAAAGAAGCTAATAAAAATAATGAACATACTATTTTCAAAATACCAAGGCACACAGAACGATTTCGTAATTATTGATAACCGCGCAGGAAATATTCAATTAACAGCCAATCAAATTCAATTTTTGTGTGATCGCAGAAAAGGGGTGGGTGCTGATGGATTGATGTTATTGGGAACTGCGAATGGATATGATTTTTCCATGGCCTATTTTAATGCAGATGGTAAAGAAGGAACTATGTGTGGAAATGGAGGCAGGTGTTTAACTCAATATGCATTTGACAAAGGAATTAAAAAAAATGTTTATCATTTTATAGCCATAGATGGCCCACATGAATCTAAAATAGATGAAAACGGCTGGGTGCATTTAAAAATGATTGATGTAAAAAACGTTGAAAAGAATATTGAAGGGGATGTTACTTTTTATGTGTTAGATACCGGTTCACCTCATTATGTAGAATTGGTTGATAATGTAAATGGTGTTGATGTGGTAGCGCTAGGGCAAATGATTAGATACAATGAACGTTTTAAACAAGCTGGCATCAATGTAAATTTTGTCGCCCAGCAAGATGGTCAATTATTTGTTCGTACTTATGAACGTGGTGTAGAAAATGAAACTTTTAGCTGCGGGACTGGTGTTACTGCCTCCGCTTTGATTGCAGGAATAGATAAATTAGGCGCGCAAACTATTCAAATAGAAACCCTAGGCGGTAAACTAGCCGTAAGCTTTAATAATAAAGGGGACAATGCTTTTGACAATATTTGGTTAATGGGGCCTGGTACTTTTGTATTTGATGGTTCATTGCAAATGATATAAATAACTTAGTATGGCACTATTCAATGTTAGAGTATATGGCATCTTATTAGACGCTAAAAATAGATTATTGGTAAGTGACGAATTTATAAGAGGCGAATACTATACCAAGCTTCCAGGTGGCGGTTTAGAAATTGGAGAAGGCACACGTGATGGCTTAGCTAGAGAATTTGTTGAAGAAACCGGGTTGACTGTTACGGTGGGAGAACATTTATACACCACCGATTTTTTTCAGATATCTGCCTTTAATAATAAAGACCAAATCATTTCCATATATTACAATGTTCATAGCAATGAATGTGAAAATATTAAAACCAGTGAAACTCATTTTGATTTTACACCATCTCAAGTAGCTGATAAAACAAACACTGCGGAATCATTTAGGTGGGTAGATTTTGAAAATATTGATCCAGCTATTATGTCCTTACCTATTGACAAAGTGGCCATTCAGTTATTGAAGCAAAAATTTTCGGTTTAATTTTTCTTATAAAATCCCTCTGCATTTTTAACACCAATTCTAAAAAGGTGATCACTTTCATAATTGATACTAGGAATACTATCCCATGAAAATTCATTGCCAATAGGCTTAGTCAAGTTAATCCCATTTACATTAATAGATTTCATTTCCGAATACACATATCCTGCTTTATGGATTAAATGAATACTATTTAATGGCTTATTGACATAAGATTTATGATACATTTTTGCATATAAAAAATAGGTAGTTGAAAATTCAAATAATAAAATAAAAAAAATAATATAGGTAAACTTAGTCTTAAATTTTTCTACAATAGGATAAAATGAAAAGCAAAATAAAATGGAAATCACCGCTCCGCCATAAAACCTAAAATCAAAAGATAAAAGAAAATTGGCAACAAAAGCAAAGAATAAAAATATAGAAATCACCAATTTATACCTTGACTTTCTGTTGAAAAATATAAATAGCGCAAGTGAGCTTATAGATAGTAAAAATAATAATCTATCCAAAATTTTTACACTTGCCCACCATAAATTCAATGAAGCGGCCTTACTCAATTGTGCAATTTGAGTAGGGAATAATCCAGTGTATCTATTAATCATTGAATAATTCACCCCTGTTTGAAAATCAATTTTTTCAAGTTCTGAAATTTTCCAAATAAAATTTAAATTTCGTAACTCTACATAGGGGAAATAAATAAACCCACTTAATAATATATTAGAAAATACCGAAGTGGCAGTTAAAGAAAATATATAAATGAATAGTTTCCAGGAATGCTTAATAACAAAGTCCTTATTGAAAAATTTTAACTGATACAAGTAAATAATAAATAATGGCAAAAGCATTATAAAATTCGCTTTCACGGTAAGCAGGAATGGGAATGCAAAAAGCCAAAACAAATCCTGCCCTCCTTTTTTTTTATTCAATAATAAGTCGGAAACTAAAGCAATGGTGAAAAATATAATTACCAAATCGGTAGAAGGATCTATTAAATGATATACCAGCAAATTGGGTAGAAATAAGAAAATTAAAAATAATTTATTTACACTTTCTCTAAACTCAAATAGAAAATAAAAGACAAAAGATAGAATTAAGAATGAATTTAAAGAATTAGAAACTACCGGCCAAATTTGATAACCATTAAACAAAGCTTGTAAAAAATGCCAATTGCTATTTAAACCAAATCTTATTTCCAAATTGGCAAGTCCTTTTACAATTGAATACTTATTAACCCATGAAATAAAACCAGCATGATACAACCCTTCGTCATAAGAAACCGAACTTAAAGAGGAAAAATACACAACAAAAATGGATATGAAAATAATAAGTACTTTATTTTCCTTACTTAACTTTATGATTTGATTTGAAATCTCCCCTACTTTTACCCTATTAATAAATAAAAATAGTGTCGCAATTAAAAGAAATAAGAAAAATATAATTGCGTTTATGGGATGATAAAAGCTGATAATTCTTTCGATGATAGCAATCCAGAATAAGCCAAAATAAAAATAACGTATTGGATTATGGAAGTTGATTTTAAAAATGGAGGAGAAATACAATCCAAATCCTAGCCCAATAAAAGAAACTAAAATTAATTGAATGATTATTTCTAACATATTATCGGCTTAATTAAAGGCCATACTTTACTATACAATATATTGCACGTAGCCCATCTTTCCAGTTAATTTTCTTACCCTCCGCGTAGGTTCTACCATAGTAAGAAATGCCTACTTCGTATATTCTTATATCAGGCAGCTTACTAATTTTTGCAGTCACTTCTGGTTCAAATCCAAATCTTCTTTCATTTAATTTTATTCCTTTGATTAACTTAGCATTAAACAACTTGTAACAGGTTTCCATGTCTGTTAAGTTTAAATTATTAAACATATTGGAAAGAAAAGTGAGGAAATTGTTTCCAAGGGAATGCCAGAAAAATAAAATTCTATGTGGCTTACCTCCCATAAATCTAGATCCATACACGACATCTGCGTGTCCATTTAATACTGGAATTAAAAGCTCATTGTACTCCTCTGGGTCATATTCTAAATCTGCATCTTGTATGATAATGTAATCTCCCGTAGCCATCTCAATACCTGTATGCAAAGCAGCTCCTTTCCCCTTATTTACTTCCTGTTTTTTGTAAATAATATTTATTGAAGAATTATCTTTTGAGAATTGCTGAATAAGCGCTTCTGTATTATCTGTACTGCAATCATTTACAATCACAAATTGCTTTTCTACCTTTTGTATTAATTCCACATCCTTTACCCTATTCAACAACTGAATAATGGTTCTTGATTCATTGTATACAGGGATGATAATAGAGAGTAACATTTGACATTTTATTAGTGACTAGAAGAAACTATGTCAAATATAGTAAACTTATATTTCATTCTCCATGCCCATGGCTTCCAATTTCATCTTTTTAGCCACATCCTGTCCTACGTATTTTTCAATTCTTTTTTGAATGACGCCAATAAGAGGTGTTAATAGAACGGCCATAACAAACTTGTACATATAATTGACAGCACAAACAGCTAACACAGTAGACCAACTCCAGCCATTGCCAATTTTAAATGCAATCAGCAGTACTACAAAGCTATCTACCAATTGAGACACAAGCGTAGAACCTGTGGCTCTTAACCAACCCATTTTTTCGCCTGTTATTTTTTTGATTTTATGAAAGACATAGACATCAATAAACTGACTCACTAAAAAGGCATACAAACTTCCTAAAATTATCCACATGCCTTGGCCAAAAATAGCTTCAAATGCAGTCTGCATATTGTTAATGCCTGATGCCGATTTAGAATCCACCCAAAAATCGGCTGGCGCTATATTCATTGCTAAATAAAACATTATAAATGCATAACTAATTAAAGCAACAGCTATTATACTAATTCTACGAACTGCCTTAGGCCCAAAATATTCATTGACAATATCTGTAATTACAAATTCTAATGGCCATAACAAAACTCCACAGGTTAAGTTAAAGGAGATATTTTTTTCCCCAAATAATGTAAAATTAGCAGGTGCTATCCCAAATACTTTTTCCAAAGAAAATATCTTACCCCCTATACATTCTGCAATTAAGGCATTGGCCACAAAAAAAGCAGTAATACCTATAAATAACTTAGTTGGCTTATCCTTAAACATATTGTGTAAAATGCCTGTTTTTTCTTGAATCATTCTTTGTAATTTAAGCGCTATATAAATAAAGTTCCCACTTGCATACTTAACATTAGAACTATTAAAATTGTTTTCCAATTTTCAACATAATTATCTTTTTTAGCTACCTTAACCCAAATCCATGCTAAAACAAAGGCTATATTCACCCCTGGAGCCATTTCTAAGCCTAAAACTGCGATAAAATTTGAAACAATCTCAGGTATTTTAAACCACTGAACAGTCATTACCATTAAGCTTAAAATGTAAAAAAAATTACAAATAATGGCCGCTTTTGCTATAAAAGATAAACTGATATTAGAGGTAGATTTAGACATACTTTTAAATAATTTACAATATACTAAAATTACTTAAAAAGCCTTTTTAGTTGTAGGTTTGTAAATATAAATAACTAATATGTTGAAGTCAATTTTTAAGTCGGTCCTACCCCATATTATCGCCATAGCGATTTTTGCTATTGTAGCCATTGTTTATTGTAAACCTGCCTTAGAAGGAAAGGTTCTCCAACAACAAGATCTTACCCAATTTAGGGGCATGGCACATGACGCACTTAGTTATGCCGAAAAAAATGGGCACACCCCTATGTGGTCAAATAGTATGTTTGGCGGCATGCCCACTTATCAAACTACTGGCGTTCCAGGTTTTGCCTATTCAGTAGGTTTAATAGATAAAATACTTATATTAAATTTCCCCGAGCCCATTAGTTTGTTTTTCTTAGCTAGCATATGTTTTTACTTTTTAGCGCAAGTATTAGGCTTTAATATTATAATAAGCATCATTGGTGCACTAGGTTATAGTTATGCAACCTACAACCCTATTTTGATCATGGTGGGGCATATTACAAAAATGCATGCCATTGCTTATTTACCATTTTTTATTGGCGCCTTACTTTTAATTTTTCAAAAAAAATATTTATGGGGTGGTGTGCTTACGGGTATTTCCACTGCACTTTTTGTGGGATCTAACCATTTACAAGTAACCTACTATGGCATCATTATCGTGGCCTTTATGTCTATTTTCTTTATCATTAAATGGATAAAAGAAAAAAACTTTACACATATTTTAAAAACTTTCTCCATTTCAATGATTGCTGGACTATTAGGTATTTCAGTAAATAGCCCTCTGTTGATAAGCACTTATGAATATGGTAAACAGTCTATCCGAGGCGGAAGCGCGATTGTCACAAAAGAAAGTAAAAATAATGCTACAGGTTTAAATAAAGATTATGCCTTAAGTTATAGCATGTTTAAATCCGAGCCATTGGTTTTAATGTTCCCTAATATTTATGGTGGTTCAAGCGATCCTAATATTATTGATCCAGCTAGCTCTAAGGCTATTGAATCAATTCAACAAATGCAGCCCCAAGTGGCACAACAATTGCAATCTTACTTATCTTTTTATTGGGGTGGCATTGGATTTACCTCAGGGCCTCCTTATGCAGGTGCTATTATATGTTTATTCGCCTTGCTTGGCTTTTCAGCAACTAACAATAAGCACAAATGGTGGATTGCAGCGACTATTATTTTCTCTTTACTATTAAGTGCAGGCAGCTATTTAGAAAGCTTCAATGTATTTATGTTAAATAACTTGCCATTGTACAATAAATTTAGAGCCCCTAGTATGATTATGATTATTCCAACATTATTATTAGGAATAATGGCACTCTATGGTATGGAAGCAATTAGTACTGAGACTAGTTTTAAAAACATTTCAAAAAAATATAAAGCTGGTTTTGTACTTATTGGGGTGATACTTATTGCCGTATTAGCTATTTATTTTACTAGCAATTTCAAAAGCGAAAATGAAATAAGCTTAATTACTCAAATTTCGAAATTGCCCGATGCCAATCAAAAAGCTGCATTTGAAGAACCTGCGAAAAGTTTAGTAGCTGGCATTGCTGCTGATAGAAAAGCTATGATTGAAGGTGACATCTTAAAATTTTTACTATACTTGGTTTTAATTGCTGTTTTACTTTTCTTATACTTTAAAAAGATTTATAATCAAACCGTTTTATTGGTTGGTATTGGAATTTTATCCATGATTGATTTATTTCAAGTGAATGTTAAGTATTTAAAGTCAGATAATTTTATTGAGGCAATTGAAAACGAAAGTGCCTTTACATTAAGTCCACTTGATATAGCCTTAAAAATAGATACTAGCCATTACAGAGTTTTAGATCTAAGATCAGGTAATATTGGTAATGCTTTTAATGGCGGGGCATTGGTCGCTTATCATCATAACACAGTAGGAGGTTATCATCCAGCCAAATTAAGCATCTACCAGGATTTAATTGAAAACCAATGGTATAAATTTCCTAATTGTGTTCCTACTATGAACATGTTAAATACAAAATATGTAATGTCTGGAAATATTGCCAATGACACCATACCCAATAAAGGGGCTTTGGGTAATGTGTGGTTTGTAAAAGGCATTCAATATGAAAAAGGACCTACAGAAGTGATGCACCGTTTAGATAATTTTAATCCTAAAGACACTGCTATTATCGAACAAAAAGATAAAATTGAAACTTTAAATAATATAGAATTTGATGAAAATGCACGTATTGCATTGGTGTATAATAATAACGACGAAGTAACCTATACCAGCAGTTCTACAAAAAATCAATTGGCAGTATTTAGTGAAATTTATTACAATTTAGGATGGAAGGCCTATATCGATAATCAAGAAGCTCCAATAGTAAAAGCAAACTATGTATTAAGAGCCTTAGTTGTGCCAGCAGGCAATCATGCAATAAGATTCGAATTTAAACCTGAATCAATTAGGGCTGCACAAAAAGCAGCAACGATAGCTTCCATACTATTGTGGGGATTATTAATTGGATTAGGATTTACAAGTTTCAAAAAATGGAAAAGTACTAGCAAATAAACAATGACTTTATCTATCATTATATGTAGTTATAATCGAGCCAGCTATATTAGTGATGCATTAGACAGCTTGTATCGTCAAACAGCTGGTTTGAACGCTTTTGAAGCTATCATAGTTGATAATAATTCAACCGATAATACTAAAGAAGTTTTCAATCAATGGAGATCTTCTCATTCTAATGGCTTCTTTTCTTATTTGACCGAATCAAAACAAGGGGCTTCCTTTGCTCGTAATACGGGAGCAGCTATTGCAAAAGGCGAATGGCTTTGTTTTATGGATGATGATGCAGTCGCTACCGCCGACTATGTTAAAAATATAATCAATCATATTAAGTTAAAACCCGAAGCAGTGGGTTTTGGTGGACGCATCATTCCTAAATACATTCCAGCCGAACCAAAATGGATGAGCTATTATGTATCTTCATTAGTGGGAAATTTTGACTACGCTCCTATTGCCTGTGCATTTGAAAAAGGGAAATACCCCCTAGAATCAAATATGATCGTTAAAAAAGATATTTACGAGCAAATTGGAGGGTTTAATAGCGATTTACCAGGTGTAATAGGAACCTTAAGAATTGGTGGTGAAGGGAAAGAGCTTTTTTTTAAAATATTAGCGCTTGGGCATACTATATATTATGATCCTTCTATATGCGTACAACATGTGGTAGAAGTAAAGAAATTAACTTCAGAATACATGTACCGCGTAGCAAGCGGTATAGGTCGTGGAGAAAAAACAAGGACACTGTGTATTTCAAAAGGCTCTTACCTTATAAAATTCGTGGAATATGTTATGAAGCTTGGCGCAGCCATAATATTAGGAATAAAATATATCTTGCAAGCAACTCCTGCAAAAGCATGGCCAGTGATTCAGTTTAGGATAGATGCTTTGAAGGGGCTGGTTGGTTAAAAATATCTACTATTAAAAATTTATAATGGCAGCTCCATTAATTTCAATTTGTATTCCAGCTTATAATAGGACTAATTACCTTGATCGGTTATTAAAATCAATTGA
>CAMBEQ010000031.1 GCA_945865545.1 Sediminibacterium ginsengisoli
CCACCAACATTAAAGTGGTAGCGGTGCCCGTATTGCCTTCTGCATATACATTCCATACATACATAGCAGCGGCCATGACCATCACTAATAAAAATCCAAACTTATTAATCGTTCCACGCACACTCATTACACCAAAAGAGTTGGCGTTATCATTTAAACTTTTGTCGAAAATTTTTTCGGTGAGTGTAGGATTGCTAGAGCTAAAAATTGCCATAATTTTTTAATTTAATTTCTACTATAAAAATACAAAATACTTTGAATTCATCCTATAAAAAAAGGTTAATTCCGCTAATTTTTAAGCCCTGGATAATGAGTGAGCTTCTCGAAACGATACCGTGGATTTTGTTTTAATAATGCAATCATTTTGTTTAAATTAATGGAATCTTTTGCAGTCCTAAACATGTGATCGTGCATTAAAATAACTAAATGATTTTTTGTGACGGTTAGATTTAATCTAAATAGGCTGTCCACCAATAGCACTATGGCTTCTGGGCTTTTTATGGGACTTCCTTTTTTATTATATCGCCATTCCATATCCCAGCCTATAATGTTAAAGTTTGCACTATCTAATTGTTGAACCAATGGCCGAACTAATCCACTTGCCCTTTTTACTTCTTTGGTATTCCACGCATTGTTACCCGGTAGCCTTAAAACATTGTTTTTGGGCTTTAGCAGTGTTTGAGCCTGCATAAAGTCAGCAAAAGCCTCTTGGGGATGATGATAATAGGTTAAATATTTGGTGTAGGCATGCGAAAAGCTATGATTACAGATGGCAAATAAACTATCATTTTTAAGTATTTTTTGATACAATCTTTGCCCTTTTTTATTTCTAGCTTGGTGAAAGCCCACTTCAAAAAAGGTAGCTGCCACCTTTTGATTAGAACAAATCCTAATACAATTGGAAGTCCCCAAATTAGGACCGTCATCAAAGCTTAAGTAAATGCGTCTAAGTTGGCCGTCTTCAACAGACTGGTGCACCCCAATTTGGCTGGGACCAAAGGAAGGTATCGCTCGTTCATTCCCCCCATTCGTCAGCAATTGAACAAAAAAATGACTAAATAAATAAAAAATGGAGCTATAGGCCATAAAACCAATGAATTAGGGCTATAAAGTTAGACAAGAAAAGTATAAAAAAATTTATAAAAAGTTAAGGTTTTAGCGCCTTGGATTTGTACCTTCGTGCTCCAATAAAATGCAATATGCAAAAAGAAGTTGTTTTACAAGACGTCGTGATCAAATTTGCTGGTGATAGTGGAGATGGAATGCAATTGACAGGTCAGCAATTCACGAACAATACTGCCTTATTAGGCATCGATTTAGCTACATTCCCAGATTTCCCTGCAGAAATTAGAGCTCCTTTAGGAACTTTACCTGGTGTGAGTGGTTTCCAAATTCATTTTAGTTCCAATAGAGTCTATACCCCTGGAGATGTCTGTGATGTATTGGTGGCTATGAATGCAGCTGCATTAAAAGTGAATTTAAAAGGCTTGAAAAAAGGCGGAAAAATTATTGCTAACCTGGAAGGATTTGATACAAAAAATTTACGTTTAGCCGCTTATGCTGATGGCGTTAATCCATTAGAAGATGGAAGCTTAGACGGATATGACTTAACAAAAGTAGACGTAACCAAATTAACACGTGAAGCGCTGAAAGCATACACAGATCTAGGTATTAAAGAAAGAGATCGTGCAAAAAATATGTTTGTGTTGGGTATGATTTACTGGTTATACAACAGAGATTTAGATACTACTATTGATTACTTGAAAGATAAATTCAAAAAGAAAGAATCTATTTTAAACAGTAACGTGGATGTTTTGAAGGCAGGTTATTTTTACGGAGAAACTGCCGAACTTTTTACTTCTAGATACAAAGTGGAGAAATCAAAAATGGATCCAGGTACTTACAGAAGTATCATGGGTAATCAAGCTTTGTCCATGGGTTTAATTGCAGGTTCTCAAAAAAGTGGGCTTCCCATATTTTTAGGTACTTATCCAATTACACCTGCTACAGATATTTTACATGAATTAAGCAAGTATAAAAACTTTGGTGTTAAAACTTTCCAAGCAGAAGATGAAATTGCTGGTATTAGTGCTGCTATTGGTGCAAGCTACGGTGGTGCTATAGGCATGACCTCCACTTCAGGGCCTGGTATGGCTTTGAAAACAGAAGCCATGGGCCTTGCTATGATGTTAGAAATTCCTTTGGTGATTATTAATATTCAAAGAGGTGGCCCTTCTACAGGCTTACCTACCAAAACAGAGCAAAGCGATTTAATGCAAGCTTACTATGGACGTAACGGAGAAGCACCTATTCCTATTATCGCAGCTTCTACCCCTAGTGATTGTTTTTACATGGCATTTGAAGCAATTCGTATAGCCATTCAACACATGACTCCAGTTATTTTATTAAGTGATGGATATATTGCCAATGGTGCTGAACCTTGGAAATTCCCAACGGCAGCTAGTTTGCCAACGATTGAAGTTAAATTTAAAAAAGGGTTAGACGAAGGCGAAGAAAAATTCCTTCCTTACAAAAGAAATGAAAAAGGTGCAAGACCTTGGGCCATTCCTGGTACCCCTGGTTTAGAACATAGAATTGGCGGATTGGAAAAACAAGCAGAAACAGGTAACGTAAGCTATGATTCTGAAAATCATGAATTCATGGTAAAATCTAGAGAAGCGAAAGTGGAAAAAATTGCCGACTATATCCCTTTACAAACCATTGACTCGGGTGCAGAGAAAGGAAAAGTATTAATACTAGGTTGGGGATCTACTTATGGAACCATCAAGAGTGCTGCTTTACATTTGCAAAGCCAAGGCAAGCAAGTGAGCCACGCACATATTAAATACATGCGCCCTTTCCCTAAAAACTTAGGCGATATTTTAAAGAATTTTGAAACCGTTGTGGTGCCTGAAATTAACAATGGTCAATTAATTAGAATTATTCGTGATAAATATTTTGTAGATGCAAAAGGATACAATAAAATCATGGGCGTTCCTATTACTAAACAAGAATTAGTTACTGCAGTAGAACAGTATTTATAAAAACTGCAAAAAAGATTTATACAAAAGCGTCCCGAATTATTGGGACGCTTTTTTTTGCCCTTCTTTACAAAATGAAAGTAAACCGCATGCATTGCATTTAGGACTTCTTGCTAAACAAGTATAACGGCCATGAAGTATCAGCCAATGATGTGCTGTGTGCACTAATGCCTTAGGAATATGTTTAATTAATTCTTTTTCTACTGCCAAGGGTGTAGATGCTGTTAAAGGCACCAAGCCCAATCTCCTACTCACTCTATATACATGTGTATCTACTGCCATATTGGGTTGCTTGTCCACGACACTGGTAATTACATTGGCTGTTTTGCGACCCACGCCAGGCAAGGTGACCAAGGACTCCACCGTTAAAGGAACTTCCCCTTTAAAATTTTGCAACAGCAATTGACTCATCCCTATTAAATGCTTTGTTTTATTATTAGGATAAGAGATACTTTTTATAAGCGCGAACAAATCATCAAAAGGAGCAAGCGCCATTTTTTGAGGCGTCGGATATTTTTTAAAGATGCTAGGCGTGGTAAGATTCACCCGTTTATCTGTGCATTGTGCAGATAAAATAACAGCCACCAATAATTCAAAAGGATTGTTGTAAACTAATTCAGTTTCTGCAATAGGCACAAGCGCTTGGAAATAAGCAAGCACAGATTGATAACGTTGACTCTTTGTCATTTTTTTTCAGCGCTAGTATTGCTGTCTTCAAACAAATAAACTTCCTCCCCATCCCGTTTTAATAAATAACGCTCTCTTGCAAATTTTTCTATGGCAGCTGGATTATTTTGTAAATTTTCTAACTGCTTTTTTGTTTTAGAAATTTCGTCTTGATAATATTTTTTTGCAGCTTCCAATTTATTTAATTCCACCGCTCTCTCTTTTTGTTGGAAAAAATCACGCTGATCAAAAAATAACATCCAAATAGCAAAGCCCATGGCTACAATGAAATAGCGATTGGAAATAATAGGGAGTATTTTTTTTAAATTGGCCATAAGATAGATGGAAGTAAAATTAGGCAAATTCTTCCAAAAAAAGAGGAGCCCCATGGAGCTCCTCTACCTATTTTCTATTGAGTAGTAAAATTATTTATTACCAAATTTCAATTTCCCTTTAGTAGGGAATACGCCCGTCTCACCTAATTGCTCTTCGATACGAATTAATTGATTGTACTTCGCCATACGATCGGTACGTGAAGCAGAACCAGTTTTAATTTGTCCGCAATTCAATGCTACTGCTAAATCTGCAATAGTGGTATCTTCTGTCTCACCACTTCTGTGCGACATAATAGTATTGTAACCGTTGTGTTGCGCCAAAGTAACCGCGTTAATGGTTTCGGTTAAAGTACCAATTTGATTTACTTTAACCAATAAACCATTGGCAATTTTTTTATCGATACCGGTTTGGATTCTGGTTACATTGGTTACAAATAAATCGTCCCCTACCAATTGACAACGGTCTCCTACTGTTTCTGTTAGGTTTTTCCAACCCGCCCAATCGTCTTCAGCCATACCATCTTCAATAGATACTATTGGATATTGTTTCACCCATTTTTCCCAATACTTCACCAATTGATCGCTGCTCATTTCTTTACCAGAACTTTTATGGAAAACATACTTTTTCTTTTTAGCATCCCATAACTCACTATTGGCGGCATCCATCGCGATGGCAATTTGAGAACCTGTTTTAAATCCTGCTGCATGAATAGATTCCAATACCGTTTCAATAGCCTCTTCATTGCTTTGAATATTTGGCGCAAAACCACCTTCATCCCCTACATTCGTGCTAAATCCTCTTTTCTTTAATACGCCTTTTAAGCAATGGAATATTTCAACACCCCAACGCAAACCTTCGCTAAAACTAGGAGCGCCTACTGGCATAACCATAAATTCTTGAAAGTCAATTTTATTATCGGCATGGGCACCACCATTTAAAATATTCATCATCGGCATGGGCAATGTTCTTGCATTGGTTCCACCAATATATCTATACAATGGTAGGTTGGCTTCTTCCGCTGCTGCCTTAGCTACGGCCATACTCACTGCTAAAATAGCATTGGCTCCTAATTTGCTTTTGTTAGCAGTGCCATCTAAATCAATCATCATTTGATCTATCTCTGCTTGAGCAGTAATATCAAAACCAGTGATGGTCTTTGCAATTAAATCATTTACATTTTTTACTGCTTTTAAGACGCCTTTGCCCACATATTTTTTCTTATCGTTATCTCTTAATTCAACCGCTTCATGAATACCGGTGCTTGCTCCACTAGGAACAGCGGCACGGCCCAAAGCACCTTCATCCGTTAATACATCTACTTCCACAGTAGGATTTCCACGGCTATCTAAAATTTGTCTAGCACGTACTTCAATAATGTAACTCATGTGTTTATTGTTTATGGTCTAAAATATCTGTTATCAAAAGGAGACCGCAATTTACACCCTTTTTTTTAATGGGTAAGCAATTTGAATATTTCTTCTAAATTGGTATTGTGTTTTTGCAATAATTCGCCAATAGGTTCATCTGCAACCAGTTTCCCCTGATGCAATACTAACACTCGATCACAAATGGCCGTCACTTCTTGCAATATATGGGTAGAAAATAAAATAAGTGCCTCATTGCTTAAAGATTGAATCAAGGTCCTGATTTCAATCAATTGATTAGGGTCTAAACCCGAAGTGGGTTCATCCAATAAAACTAATTTTGGTTGATGAATAATGGCTGCTGCAATTCCAAGTCTTTGTTTATATCCCTTGGATAAAGTTCCAATTTTTTTGTGTTGCATTAATCCCAACCCTGTCTGTTCTATTAATTGTGCAATTCTTTGGCTTACATTTTCAATACGATGAATGCTACTTAAAAATTGTAAATATTCTTTTACATACAGCTGCTCATACAAGGCATTGGACTCTGGCAAGTAGCCAATTATTTTTTTAGCTTCTATAGAATTTTGATGAATGGGAATGCCATTTAATTGAATCGATCCACTGTCTGGGCTTAAATAACCAGCTATCATTTTTAAAGTGGTACTTTTCCCTGCACCATTAGGTCCTAAAAACCCAACGACTTGCCCTTGTTTTAAATGAAAGGATACATGGTCTACGGCAACTTGATGACCATAATTTTTTGACAACTGATTTACAACTAATGACATAACTCAAAAGTACTTATATAATATGAATCTTTGAACAACAGCGGGTACTATTATACTTCTTCTGAAGATTCAGGCAAATGATCATATTCACCAGCGATAGCATATTTTCCGAAAATAAAAAAACCAATACAGATAGGCATGAAAACCAATAATATGATTACCCATTGTAATATTACATTCGACTTGACCGCTTCACTAGCAGTCGTAATTTTCTGATTGGCTTCGTACAAAAGAAATAAAATAAGTACAGGCGCCATCAACATCCATATATATCCAGAAAGTTTTTTAATTGTATTCATCATAATTATTTTTATACTTGATAATAGTAGTAGGAATTAATCCATTACATTTTTGTCCACCTTATTGTTTAAATAAATAAGCCCTATGATAAAGCAAACTGCTGCAACACCAATGGGATACCACAGTCCAGCCAAAGAATCTCCTTTAGGATTTTCTGCGGTTTTGGTAAATTCTACTATTAAAGTGCCTAAGAAAGGTACTAGTCCTCCAAATACACCATTGCCAATATGATAAGGCAATGACATGGAAGTGTACCTTATTTTAGTGGGAAACATCTCTACTAAAAAGGCAGCAATAGGACCATACACCATAGTCACATATACAATTTGAATAAAGACCAACCAAATCATATTCCAGTAATCGGTATGCCCTAGGATTTTTTCTACCACCACATTCGGCTTTGCCGATTTAGAGACAATCAAACTTGGATTTAAAGCGTCAATGGGTAGTAAAGCATTGTATTTAGCCCCCAAAATTAAAGTATCCGTTTTGGTATATTTAAACACCGCACCATCTGTATACGCGGTATCAAAATTTTGAGTAACGAAAATTTTATTTGCGTCTTTTTCATCCGTTTTCACTTTTACAGCGGAGGCTACTGTTTTAGTTAAATCAATTTTATCTGCTCTATTTTGTACACTTGAAATAGTTAAAAATTGCTGATAGATAGGGCGATAAGTGAATACTGCCGCTAACATACCAAACAACATGATCCATTTTCTTCCTACTTTATCACTTAACCATCCAAATAAAACAAAACAAGGGGTAGCCATTAAAATAGCGACCAACATAATATTTCTGGACTGAATAAATTCAATTTTACAAACGGTTTCAATAAAACTTTGTGCATAAAACTGACCCGTATACCAAACCACTCCCTGCCCCATCACGGCCCCAAACAAAGCCAACAAAACCATTTTAAAATTTCTTTTTTGTCCAAAGCTTTCTTTCAATGGATTGGTGGAAGTTTTTCCTTCTGATTTTAATTTAGTAAACATAGGCGACTCACTCATCCTCATTCTTATCAATATAGAAACACCAACCAGTAAAATTGAAATCCAAAAAGGATACCTCCAGCCACCCCATTCTGCACTAAATTTTTCTACTCCTTGATTGGATCTAATTAGAATGATAACACCTAAAGCTAAAAACAAACCAAGGGTTGCAGTGGTTTGAATCCAGCTGGTCCAAAACCCTCTTTGCCCTGCAGGAGCATGTTCTGCAACATACGTAGCTGCTCCGCCATATTCTCCTCCCAATGCTAAACCTTGCAATAAACGTAGAATTAAAACCAATATAGGTGCGGCCCATCCAATGGTGGCATACCCAGGCACCAAACCAATAGCAAATGTAGAACCTCCCATGATGATTAATGTCAGTAAAAAGGTGTGTTTGCGTCCAATTAAATCCCCCAGTCGACCAAACACCAATGCGCCAAAAGGACGTACAATAAACCCTGCAGCAAAAATGGCTAAAGTGCTTAGCAATGCTGCTGTGCCTGCATTTGCAGGAAAAAATTGTTTTGAAATAATGGTCGCCAACATCCCAAAAATGTAAAAATCATACCACTCAATTAAGGTGCCTACCGAAGAAGCACCTATCACAAAAGCGATATTATTTTGTTTTTTTTCTTGACTCATTTTATTATTTGTTTGCAAGTAAGTATTCAAGTTAAATATTTAAACTGAAAAATGTAAATTTGGTAATCATTATTTATTCAACCATTGGTTATGAGCTACCCTTATCAAATTAAATCCTTAGAAGCTTATCAGGAAGCTTATAAAAATAGTATCGACCATCCGGAAAAATTTTGGAGTGATGTAGCCGATCATTTTACTTGGCGTAAAAAATGGGATACTGTTTTAGAATGGAATTTTACCGAACCAAAAGTGGAATGGTTTAAAGGAGCAAAATTAAATATTACCGAAAATTGTATCGATAGGCATTTAGCAAAGAATGGTAATAAGCCTGCTATTATTTGGGAACCCAATGACCCATCAGAACAACATCGTATTATTACTTACCAACAATTACATTTAAATGTGTGCCAATTTGCACAGGTGCTTACTAATAATGGCGTGCAAAAAGGAGACCGTGTTTGTATTTATATGGGTATGATTCCAGAGCTTGCTATTGCTGTATTGGCTTGTGCGCGCATTGGTGCTATTCACAGTGTGATATTTGGAGGTTTTTCGGCACAAAGTATTTCAGATAGATTAGAAGACGCCAAAGCTGAATTTATTATTACCTGCGATGGTGCCTACAGAGGCGCTAAAGACATTCCATTGAAATCGGTAATTGACGATGCGCTCATTGGAAATAAAACCATACAGCGTATGATTGTTTGCACTAGAACAAAAACTGCAGTCTCTATGATTCAAGGACGCGATGTTTGGTGGGAAGATGAAATTAAAAAAGTAGAATTGCAAGGCATTACACATATTGATGCGGTAGCAATGGATGCAGAAGATCCTTTGTTTATTTTATATACTTCGGGTTCCACTGGCAAGCCAAAAGGAGTGGTGCATAGTACAGCAGGCTATATGGTGTATACGAATTATACTTTTGTAAATGTTTTTCAATATCAACCCAGTGACCTTTTTTTCTGCACTGCAGATATTGGTTGGATTACAGGACATAGTTATATTGTCTATGCCCCTTTAAGTGCTGGTGGAACTTCTTTAATGTTTGAAGGCATACCCACTTTCCCCGATGCCGGAAGATTTTGGGATATCATTGATAAATTCAAAGTGAATATTTTATATACAGCCCCCACCGCTATAAGATCTTTAATGAGTTTTGGATTAGGTCCTGTTCAAGATCATGACTTAAGTAGCTTAAAAGTATTGGGTACAGTAGGCGAACCCATTAATGAGGAAGCCTGGCATTGGTATGATGAAAATATAGGTAAGAAAAAATGTCCAATAGTTGATACCTGGTGGCAAACAGAAACAGGGGGCATCATGCTTTCCAATATGGCAGGTATTACCCCAGGTAAACCTGGTTGGGCCACTTATCCGATGCCAGGCGTAGCTACCATTTTAGTAGATGACAAAGGAAATGAAGTAACTACTTTGGAGGATGGCTTATACCGCGGTAATTTATGTATCACAAAACCTTGGCCAGCCGCAATAAGAACTACCTATGGAGATCATGAAAGATGTAGAACTAATTATTTTGCTACTTATCCTAATTTATATTTTACTGGAGACGGTGCTTTAAAAAATGAATTGGGGCAAATAAGAATTACGGGGCGTGTGGATGATGTATTAAATGTAAGTGGTCATAGAATAGGTACTGCAGAAGTAGAGAACGCTATTAATATGCATGCGGGTGTGGTAGAAAGCGCGGTGGTAGGTTATCCGCATGATATAAAAGGACAAGGCATTTACGCGTATGTCATTTATACTGGATCACATAGTCAAGATACACATGGCTCTACGGATATGATTAGAAAAGATATTTTACAAACAGTCACTAGAATTATTGGTCCAATTGCCAAACCCGATAAGATTCAATTTGTTTCTGGACTTCCTAAAACACGTTCTGGAAAAATTATGCGACGCATACTTCGCAAAGTAGCCGAAGGTGAATTGAAAAATTTAGGAGACACTTCAACACTTCTTGACCCTGCTGTGGTGGATGAAATAGTTAAAGGAGTATTGTAACTATTAATTAAGTCAATATAAAATACTACTGCGTCATTAAGTTCTTCAACTTCTTCGATATAAAGAATAAAATAATGGAAGCGGCTCCTGCCATAATAACAAAGAACATAAAAAATTCATGCAGGTTGGAAATTTGATAACCAGCAAAGGAAGTAATCTTTCCATTTTCAGGATACAAGGCACTAAACACACCAGCTAATTTATTGGCAAAGGCATTGGCTGTAAACCATACGGCCATTAATAAAGAGGCAAATTTAATAGGGGCTAATTTATTGAAAATAGCCAGTCCAATAGGCGATAAACACAATTCTCCAAAAGTGTGCATCATGTACATTCCAATTAACCAAATCATACTCACCTTAACACCGGTTCCCACTCCATTCACGCCCGTAGCAATCCAAAAATATCCAAAAGCCAATAACATTAATCCCATGGCCATTTTAAAAGGGGAGGAAGGTTCTCTCTTTCCTAATTTTACCCAAATCCATGCAACGAGTGGGGCAAATGCCACTACAAAAATAGAATTGAGTGATTGAAAAATACTTGCGGGCACTTCATAAAATCCTAAATCACGCTGTGTATTTTCTGAAGCAAAATAAGTAAGTGAGGCACCTGCTTGTTCAAAAGCACTCCAAAAAAAGATGACAAAAAAGGAAACAGTAAATAATACAGTTACTTTTTTCTTTTCAATTATATCTAATGATTTGTCGGAAAATATAATAAAAGAAATTAAAAGAATACAAGCTAATAATAACCAGAACAAATAACTAACCACTTGAATATCTATATATACTAATGCAATAGTCAATAAGGAGAGTAAAAATAAAAAGCCCACCATCACAGGTATTTTTTGAAAAAACTTAGGGGCCTCTTTTGGTGCAAGTCCAATGGATTCTCCATCTGGATTGACTAAATATTTTTTCTGAAATATCATTTGCGTTGCCACACTTAATAGCATGGCAATACCACCTGCTAAAAAAGCCCATTTAAAATCGCCCGACTTTCCAGTATCTCCTACTAAACCACAAACAGCAGGTCCAAGTGCTCCGCCCGTATTAATGCCCATATAAAAAATAGTATAGGAGGCGTCAATTTTAGTATCCCCTTTTCGATACAATTGCCCTACCATACTAGAAATATTGGGTTTGAAAAATCCATTGCCTGCAATCATACATCCCAAACCAATATAAAATAAAGGCATGGCTACCGCCCCATTTTCATAAAAATGTCCGCAAAAAAACAAGACAAATTCACCAAGAGCCATCACCAAACCTCCTGCAATAATAGATCGGTTATTGCCCCAGTACCTATCAGCAATATATCCACCTAAAAGGGGTGTTAAATAAATCAACCCAGTATAACTACCATACACTTGTGAAGCAAAAACTTTGTCAAATAGCAAGGCTTTGGTTAAAAATAACACCAATATAGCCCGCATGCCATAAAAATTAAAACGCTCCCACATCTCTGTAGCAAACAATACATACAAGCCTTTGGGGTGTTTTTGAGCAATGGAAGACATAAGCTGTGTTTATTTAATTGACTCAAATTAATAAAATCCATTCAATAAATTTTACTTTCGTGCTTCAAACCTTACTATATGAATATTCTGATCATTGGAAGTGGTGGCAGAGAACACGCATTGGCATGGAAAATGGCACAAAGTCATCAATCAGGCGATATCTATATAGCTCCTGGAAACCCTGGTACTGCTGAATTTGGGATCAATGTTCCAATTTCTGTCAATGATTTTAAAAGCCTGAAAGCGCTAACTATTGAGAAAAATATTGAACTAATTGTGGTGGGTCCAGAAGAGCCCTTAGTTAATGGAATCTATGATTTTTTTAATGAGGACCCGGCTACGGCTTCTATTAATGTGATTGGACCTTCGGCCAAAGCAGCACAATTAGAAGGGAGCAAAGCCTTTAGCAAACAATTTATGCAAAGGCATCAAATTCCTACCGCTACGTATGCAGAGTTTACCCTCGAAAATTACGAAGAAGGCCTTGCCTATATCAATACGCACAGCCTGCCTATTGTCTTAAAAGCCGACGGGTTGGCGGCTGGAAAGGGCGTTATCATAGCAATGACTCACCAAGAAGCCCTAACTAGTTTTAAAGAAATGTTGCAAGACAAACAATTTGGAGAAGCTAGCTCAAAAGTAGTCATAGAACAGTTTTTAGAAGGAATTGAGGTTAGCGTATTTGCACTAACAGACGGTCATCATTATCAAATCATTGGTCACGCCAAGGACTATAAAAGAATTGGCGAAGGGGATACTGGATTGAATACTGGAGGCATGGGTTGTGTAAGTCCAGTGCCTTTTATGGATGCGTCATTTATGCAAAAAGTAGAAGCAACCATTATTGCACCTACCATCAAAGGAATAAAAGAAGAAGGGCTTGTGTATAAAGGCTTTGTATTTTTTGGTTTAATGAATTGCGGAGGCAACCCTTATGTCATTGAGTACAATTGCCGATTAGGCGACCCCGAGACAGAAGTAATTCTACCTCGTTTACAAACCGATTTGGTGAGCCTATTAGCGGCGACCGATAATGGCAATTTAGAAGATGTTAATATTCAATACCATGATGCCTCTTTTGCAACCGTTATGGCAGTAAGTGGCGGTTATCCTGGTCACTATGAAACAAACATTCCAATTACTGGAATTGAGCTCGCCGCCGCTTTGCCTGAAATTCATGTATTTCAAGCTGGTACTGGCTTTCAAGATAACTCTATTGTTACTAAAGGAGGTCGAGTTTTAACCGTTACCTCCTCTGGAAATACCCTAAAAAATGCAGTAATCAATGCACAAAAGGCCTTATCCAACATTCAATTTGAAGGAATGTATTTTAGAAAAGATATTGGTTACGAGTTTCCCTAAAATGTTTTTAAAAAAATTATTGATTCATTTGTAAAAAGCTTTGTAGTGTAAGGATTTTAGATGAATTTTGCTTCATTCAATCTGAACTATTCAAATACTGATGCACAATGGGATTATTTAACTTTTTTACTCAAGAAATTGCCATGGACTTGGGTACAGCTAACACACTCATCATTCATAATGATGAAGTGGTAGTAAACGAACCTTCTATTATTGCTTTGAATAGAAATAATATGAAAGAAGTTTTAGGTGTGGGTAAGAAAGCATTGTTGATGCATGAAAAAACACATGAAAGTATTAAAACCATTCGTCCACTTAAAGATGGTGTAATTGCCGACTTTAACGCAGCAGAATTAATGATTCGTGAGTTGATGAAAATGATTTACCCAAAGAAGCCATTATTCCCTCCAAGTTGGAGAATGGTAATTTGTATTCCTTCTTCTATTACTGAAGTAGAAAAAAGAGCGGTACGTGATAGTGCAGAACAAGCTGGTGCGAAAGAAGTATACATGATTCATGAACCGATGGCGGCTGCATTAGGAATTGGAATTGATGTAGAAGAGCCCGTAGGAAATATGATTATCGATATTGGAGGTGGTACAACAGGTATTACAGTTATTGCATTAGCAGGAATTGTTTGTGATCAAAGTATTCGTATTGCAGGAGATGAATTTACTGCTGACATTATGGAAGCATTAAGACGATATCATAGTTTATTAATTGGAGAGCGAACTGCAGAACAAATTAAAATTCATGTAGGTGCTGCATTAAAAGATTTAGACAATCCTCCAGATGATATGCCAGTGAATGGTCGTGACTTAGTTACTGGTATCCCAAAACAAATTATGGTTACCTACCAAGAAGTAGCAGAAGCCTTAGATAAAAGCATATTTAAAATTGAAGAAGCTATTTTAAAAGCTTTAGAAACTACTCCGCCAGAACTAGCAGCAGACATCTATCGCAGGGGTTTATATTTAACAGGGGGTGGTGCTTTATTACGCGGTTTAGATAAAAGATTAAGTCAAAAAATTAAATTACCTGTTCACATTGCAGAGGATCCACTTAAAAGTGTAGTGCGCGGAACAGGTATTGCATTAAAAAATTACCAGCGTTTCCCTTTTATCATGAGATAAAAGAGTATTAAATCAACTTGTTTAAAGGAGGAGCATTGAAGAATATCATTGGGTTTATAAAACAAAATTTTACTTTCCTAACTTTTTTGATACTTCAAATTGTATCATTAGTGATGCTATCTTCTTATAACAAAACTTACGAAACCTTCTTTGGTGGATGGAGCAATCAAGTCACAGGCAATATCAATAAAAATTACAACGCTTGGTCTTATTTTTTTAATTTAAAAAATACCAATTCATTATTGATTGCAGAAAATACGGCACTCAGAAATCAATTGGGCCAAAATTTTGTACCTATAGATAGTAGTAAAAAATTAGGTACCCTCGTATTAAGAAAAGATAGCCTTGAAAAAATAAGAAAGTTTTATTACTACCCTGCCAAAGTGGTAGGTAATACTTTTACACTACAAAAAAATTATATTACTATCGAAAGAGGAAGTTTACAAGGTGTTAAAAAGGACATGGCGGCCATCAGTCCAGAAGGAAGTATTGTTGGTGTGGTGGTGGAAGTAAATGATAACTACAGTAAAATAATGAGTTTACTGCATCGCAATAGTAAGGTAAGTGCCATGCTAAAAAGAGATAAAATAGCAGGGAGTATCGAATGGGATGGAGAGGACCCTAGTGTATTGGTTTTAAAAAATATTTCAAAAAGTGCTGCTCCTAAAATTGGGGACTCTGTATTAACCAGCCCCTATTCCTCTAATTTCCCAGCACAGCTCATGATTGGCAAAGTGACTTCCGTAATTAAAGATCCTTCGAGCAACTATCTAACTTTAAATGTAAAATCGACTACTAATTTTTATAATTTAGAATACATTTATTTAGTTGAAAACAGACGAATGGCAGATCAACAAAATGTAGAAAAAAACGAGCCTAAAAATGAATAACCTTATAAAGAATACGGCAAGGTTTGTTTTATTTTTAGCCATTCAAATTATTATTTTGAATGAAGTGCCTCCATTGCATCAATTTATTACCCCCTATTTGTACTTTATTTTTTTACTATGGCTTCCATTTGGAACCAAAAGAATCACTTTAATACTGCTTGGCTTTATCACTGGCTATACATTAGACTTATTTATGAATACCCCTGGGCTTCATGCAGCAGCCTGCAGCTTGCTTGGTTACTTTAGACCTACCATTTTAAATTTATTACTAGCTCAGGAATTATCAGAGGAAGTAAACAGAGAGCCTAGTATTGGCTCTATGGGATGGGGTCCTTATGCCTTTTACACCTTCTCACTCACCTTCCTTCATCATTTTTATTTAGTTTTATTAGAATGGCTACAGTTTGGAAATTTCGGTTACTTCTTAGGTAAAGTAATAGGAACTTCTTTAGTAAGCATTCTTTTAATTTTTATAGTAGAACTTGCTATGAACCGAAGAAAGATAAAAAGATAACTCATTGCTATGTACAATTCGAATCGAGGTCGTATTATTCAAATTATTATCGGAGTTATCTTTACCTTACTCATTTTGCAACTGGTTAGCTTGCAAATATTTTCTTCTAAATATGTACTTGCTGCCAATAATAATGCCATTTTTAGAAAGATTATTTATCCTGATAGAGGTATCATTTTTGATAGAAAAAAAAGAGCCTTATTGGAGAATACCATTAGCTATGATTTAGTGGTCATCCCCAATGAAGCAAAAGGAGTAGACACTGCAACACTTTGCGCTATTCTGAAAATTAATAAAGAAGAGTATTCCAAAAGAATGGTAGAAGTAATTATAAAAAATTCAAGAGTGAAATTGGGCGTTTTTGAACCTTTTCTTTCTTCTGAAGTGTATGCTCAAATAACAGAAAATTTATATCGTTTTCCAGGATTCTCTTTATCAGAAAGATCCATTAGAAATTACCCCTACAACACTGCTGCCCATGTTTTGGGCTATGTAGCAGAAGTAGATGTAAATTTTTTAAAAAGACATGATGCAGAGGGTTATGAAATGGGCGACTACGCGGGCATGACTGGGTTAGAAAAACAATACGAATCTATATTAATGGGTCAAAGAGGTGTAAAAAGATTTTTGAGAGACAATAAAGGAAAAATACAAGGGCCATTTGAAAAAGGTGAATTTGACACCACCGCCATTGCCGGTAGAAATTTATATACTAGTATGGATGTGGAAGTACAACAATTGGCAGAAAATTTATTACAGCACAAAATTGGAAGTGTAGTGGCCATCAATCCTAAAACTGGAAGTATCATTGCAATGGCCTCTAGTCCTGGATACAATCCAAATTTATTAACAGGGAATCAAAGAAGAAAAACCATTGGTCGACTACTAACTGATACTGCACGTCCAATTTACAATCGAGCCATAAAGGGACAATACCCTCCAGGATCTACCTTCAAACCTTTGGGTGCCTTAATTGCTTTAGATGAAGGATTAATCACACCTAGTTTCGGATACAATTGTTTTGGTTTATATACTGCCTGCGGCGACCCTCGTAAATGCGAACACCATAATGCTGGACATGCTAGTAATTTACAATTAGCACTAGCCAACTCCTGTAATTCTTATTTTTTACAAGTATTTAGAATGGCCATTGATAACCCAAAATACCATAATGCAAAATTGGGTTATTTAAAATGGAAAGAATATATGAATAGCTTTGGCTTAGGAAGAAAACTAGGTATTGATTTGCCAAGTGAAAATAGAGCCAACATTCCGGACACCGCACAATACAATAAAGATTTTGGTGGAGCAAAATATTGGAACAGTTGTTATATGCTTACTTTAGGAATCGGACAAGATAGAATGACTGCCACTCCTTTGCAATTGGCCAATACCATGGCTTTTATTGCTAATGATGGATATTATTACACTCCGCATTTCGTAGACAGTGTGGAAGAGGAAGACGATTTCGATAAAGAATTACTTTTAAAATATAGAACCAAGCAAGAAGTTACTAAAATACCTAAAGAGTATTACGATGTCATTAAAGAAGGTATGCATGATGTAACCGTTATTGGAACCGCGGCATTTATTAAAGTACCTGGTCATGAATTTTGTGCGAAAACCGGTACTGCCCAGAACCCACATGGAAAAAATCACTCTATGTTTGTTTGCTTTGCTCCTAAAGACAATCCTAAAATTGCTGTGGCTGTAGTAGTAGAAAATGCTGGTTTTGGCTCCACTTGGGCAGGTCCTATTGCAGGTTTAATTATGGAGAAATATTTAAATGATACCTTAACAAAAGAAAGTAAAACAAAAGTCGATTATTTAGCCAACGTGGATTTAATGCCTGCTAATATTAAACAGTGGTATATAAGCAACAATAAAACTGATATGCTCATTCCACTTAATTTCAATAATGATGAACTTTCTGATATTTGGGACATGGAAATGCTTTCAGAAACAGCGCCCATCAAGCTTAATATAGATACCCTTAATAAAATGGATACCTTTCAAAAAAATAAGCCTCCTGCGTCACCCACTCCTTCAAAACAAAAGGATAAAGAGAATATATTAAATCCTATTCAGAAAAAGAAAAAAATGAAATCATAATAAATGGCCACCACCAACAACCATAATTTTTCTAAAGGAACTGACTTGGCAGTCATACTCGTTTATATAATGATGGTTGCTATTGGCATCTTATGTATTTTTATGATTGAATACAATCCTAATTTAAATTGGAGTAACTCATTTTTGACTGCTAAAACTAATTTTAGCAAACAAATTTATTTTTCTATTTTTTGTACATTTATAGCCATTTTTATACTTTTATTAGATAGTAAAGTTTTTACTGCTTTAGCCAACTTGTCTTATGTGGCAGGTATACTGCTCATGCTGGCGACTTTTGTACTTGGAAAAAATATCAATGGATCTAAAAGCTGGATTCCTATTGCAGGTGGATTTAATTTACAACCTGCTGAATTATGTAAAATATTTACTGCTTTATTTTTAGCTAAATTTATCTCTAAGCCAGATACCGATTTTAAAAAATTAAAATCATATTTAATTGCAGGAGCAGCCATCGCCTTACCTGCTATCTTATCCATCATGCAGCATGAATTGGGATTGGCCTTAGTGTATAGTGCATTTATTTTTGCCATGTATCGCGAAGGACTTCCTCCTATTATACTAGTGGTCTTACTTTCATTTGCTATATTAGTAATAGCCACCTTATTACTTGAACCTAGCTTACTTGCTATTATATTAACTCTTATTGCAGGCTTGTTTATTTTTTCAATGATTAAAAAGTTTAAAAAAAATAAAAATAAAATTTTAATCGTAATAGCCATTTGGGGGGTTTGCTTTGGTACGGTTCGTTTTGCCGTACCTTATATATTTAACCATGTCTTTGAGTGCTACCAAAGTACCCGTATTTATAGCATGGTAGGAAAAGAATACGATTGTGCTCAAAATAAAAAATCTGCTTCCTCCACTGGAGAGCGTCGTAGTAAAAAGCCTGATGATTACAACGTAAAGCAAAGTAAAATAGCCATTGGTTCTGGTGGTTTTTGGGGCAGGGGCTTTTTAAAAGGAACACAAACAAGAGGTAAATATGTACCTGCACAACACACCGATTTTATATTTACCTCTTTAGGAGAAGCCTTTGGTTTTGTAGGCACATTTATATTTTTAGGCTTGTATTTATTTTTCTTATTTAGACTCGTTCGAATTGCAGAAAGACAAAGAAGTACTTTTTCAAGAGTCTATGCTTATAGCGTAGTGGGCATCTTCTTTTTTCATATTGCAGTCAACATTAGTATGACCATTGGATTATTTCCCGTGGTCGGTATTCCCTTACCACTCATAAGTTATGGGGGATCTTCTTTGTTAACTTTTACTGTACTATTATTTATTTTATTAAGATTAGATGCCGATAGGCTAATGGTGCTTCGTTAATGCTTATTTTTGCAGCATGCGTATTTATCCTTTATCTGAAGGCAGTTTCTCCATAGACCATACCAAAGTATTTGTACCATTTGATAGCAGCCAACAAATGTTTCAAAATCGCCCCAAGGGAAGTATTTTAGTAGAAGTACAACCTTTTGTAGTAGTTACAGAAAAGGATATTATTTTATTGGATACAGGATTAGGCTATACGAACCAAGAAGGGGTTTTACAATTACATACTAATTTAATGGCTTTGGGTATTAACCCAAGCGCTGTAACAAAAGTTTTTCTGAGTCATTTACATAAAGATCATGCGGGAGGCATAAGCTATCTTCATCCCATACATCAAGAAAGATACATTAGTTTTCCTTATGCAAAATATTACGTTCAAAAAAAGGAATTCGAAGAAGTGCAAGCAAAAAGTAATGACCTTAATTTACTAGCCCAAATTGAACCACTTGCCAATTTTAGTGGCGTACAATGGCTAACAGAAGAGGAAGGTACTATAGATTCAATTATACATTTTCAAATCACAGGTGGACACAGCCAATACCACCAAGTAGCTTGGTTAAAAGAAAATGGGGAAACTATTTTCTTTGGAGCAGATGTGGCACCTCAATTACAACAAATGAAGGCTAAGTTTGTCGCTAAATATGATTTAGATGGCAAAAAAAGTTTGGAATATAGACAAAGCTGGTGGCACCATGGTGCTAAAGAACAATGGACTTTTGCATTTTACCACGATATTCAACATCCAACGCAGATACCTACTAAGATCGATTAAACGAACATTCATTAGGAATCAATGCTGGCAAGGCTTTCACAATTACAAACTTAATTTGTAGTACCTTTGCTCTGCAAATTATGACACAGTCCACCAATAGCTATTCACAACAATTTAGAAGAAATGTATCGGATAAATACATCATCTATAATAGCTTATTTGCAGCATTGCCCTATTCAGGCGTAGCCAATGTGGGTGCATTGTTGCCCATTTTATTACAAACTTGTGAAGAGGGTTATGCAAAGGGAAAATCACCTAATGATATTATAGATTATTTTTTTAGTAGGCATACACAAGTGGAAACAGAAAAAGAAAAAATTGATCACTTATTCAAATATGTTCAATACATAGAAAGGCAAGTAGTTCTTTTTGATGCCATTGAAGATGCAGCATTCACTTCTGTAAATGATATGGAGGGTCCTGGTAGTTTAAAAACATTAATTAGAGATGTAGCTTTTACAGGAAAAAATCAGGCTTTAAAAAATAAGCTAGAAAAATTTAAAGTGCGTATTGTTTTAACAGCGCATCCTACCCAATTTTATCCCGCCAATGTATTAGGTATTATTCATGATATGGGCGAGGCAATTGGCAAAAATGATTTTGATACCATCAATCAATACATTCAACAATTAGGGCTTACTCCATTTTTTAATAAAAAACAACCTACTCCAGCGGACGAAGCATTAAATTTAATGTGGTATTTAGAAAATGTTTTTTATAATGCCATTGGTAATATATATAGTGGAATAGTTAATGAAGTATTTGATAGAAATTATAAAGGGAATAACCCTTTTATTGAATTAGGCTTTTGGCCTGGAGGCGACAGAGACGGTAATCCATTCGTAAATGCAGCTACCACTATCCATGTGGCCAAAGCATTAAGAAGCAGTATTATTGTTTGCTATTACAGAGACGTTAGAAAATTGAAAAGAAAATTAACTTTCTCAGGCATTGATGTATTATTAAATATTTTAGAGGCGAAACTTTATGAAAATGTTTTTAGACCTGACGATAGCCACCCAGTCAGTGCAGATGAAATTATTGCTAGTTTAGAAGCAATCAAGCATAAAATTATTGACGAAAATCATTCGCTATATCTTTCTAAATTAGAAAGTCTATTACATAAAGTACATTTATTTGGAACCCATTTTGCTTCTTTAGATATTCGACAAGATAGCCGAATACACCATGCAGTGCTTATGCGCATTCATGAAACCTTATTGGCTAAAACAGGTAAAGCATTACTTCCTGCCAATTATGAAAATTTAGATTCAGCTCATCAATTGGAAATATTAAGTAAACTTTCAGGGCAACTAAACCCTAGCGATTTTACGGACACCATAACAAAAGATACACTTGAAAGCATTTATGCTATTCAACAAGTACAAGTCATGAATGGCGAAGCGGGCTGTCACCGTTATGTTATTAGTAATTGTCAATCAGAAGTAAATGTAATGGAGTTATATGCCTTATTTAGATTGTGTGGATGGGATGAAAAAATAAAATCGGTAGATATTGTTCCTCTTTTTGAAACCATTGACGATTTAACTGCTTCGGAAGCCATCATGACTGTCTTATACCAATATCCTTTATACGCAGCACATTTAGAGCAAAGAAATCAACAGCAACCTATCATGTTAGGCTTTAGTGATGGTACTAAAGACGGTGGTTATTTACAAGCCAACTGGAGTATTTATAAAGCCAAAGAAATACTAACTTCTATTTCAAGAAAAAATAAAATTGTAGTTAAATTTTTTGATGGGCGTGGCGGACCTCCTTCAAGAGGTGGCGGTAAAACACATCAATTTTATGCGTCCATGGGCAATCAAATTGAAAATGATGAAATTCATTTAACAGTGCAAGGACAAACCATTACTTCTAATTTTGGTACCATACAATCGGCGCAATATAACTTAGAGCAATTGTTAAGTGCCGGCATAAGCAATGAATTATTTGCTGATACCAAATTACAATTATCAGCAACAGACCGCAGTATACTAGAGGAATTGGGAAATATTAGTTACGCATCTTACCAGCAACTTAAAGAAAACCCATTGTTCCTACCCTATTTGCAAAAATTTAGTCCATTAAATTATTACAGTAAAAGTAATATTGCCAGCCGCCCTGCTAAAAGAGGAGCAGGCAATACTTTAAGCTTTAGCGATTTAAGGGCTATTCCTTTTGTAGGAAGTTGGAGTCAGTTAAAACAAAATGTACCTGGCTTTTATGGCGTAGGTACTGCCTTACAAGTACTTAAAGAAAAAGGTTTATGGAATGAGGTACAATCTTTATTTAATACTATTCCCTTTTTTAGAACTTTAGTGGACAATAGTATGATGAGTATGGTTAAGTCTAATTTTGCCATCACCAAATACATCGAATCTGACAGCGAATTCAATCCTATTTGGCAAACCATAAAGGAAGAATTTAAATTAACTACTCAACTTTACTTAGAATTAAATAATGCAAAAAGTTTAATGGAGGCTGATACAGTTGGGAAACATTCTATTTTATTAAGGGACCGAATTGTACTTCCCTTACTGACCATTCAACAATATACTTTGTGTAAAGTACAATCCCCTCATTTGGAATCAAGCCTACTCGCTTCCTATAAAAAATTACTAACCAGAACTATGTTTGGAGTGATCAATGCCGCACGTAACTCAGCATAATTACTTATACGGCTCCATTGTCTTTCCATTCCCACAAATGCAAGCAAGCATAGGTCTTATAAGGAGCCCAACTGGCTGCCTTTTTTAGCATTTTTGTTTTTAATTCTTTTTTTGTGGTATATTTTATTTTATACAACTTAATCATGGCTTGTTGAATACCCAGGTCATCTACCGCAAAAACATTTTCATGCCCCAAGCTAAACATTAATAACATCTCAACGGTCCAAGTACCCACCCCTTTTATTTGTGTCAATAATTCAATGACCGCTTCCGGTTCCATCGAATACAATTGTGTATCTGAAATTTTATGTTCCATAAAAAAATGTGCCACATTATGAACATAATTCACTTTGGAATTACTTAATCCAATACTTCGAAGTGTTTCGGATGGCGTGTCTACTACCTGCTGCATATTGGGCTCCGCTCCTTGGTATAAATCTAAAAAGCGAAGAAATATTATTTTAGCCACTTTGGTATTCAATTGCTGGCTTAAGATACTGGCTATAAGCCTTACAGGGGTATTTTTCCTTTTTTTTAAGGCGTGGGGCTTCCCTTTCAAAAGAGAGGACAGCTTGATATCTTTTTTCAAATATTTTTGATAAGTCATAGCTCTAAATTAACACGTTTTTTTGTTTATTTATCTTAAATTCAATGTAGAATTAACATTCGGTTTGTTCTAAGGGGGTCATTTAATAATTTTTAAAATTAAAAACATGAAAAAATATTTCACCATCATGGCAGTGTTAATGAGTATACTATGTTTTGCTCAAAACAAAGACGAGCAAGCTATTAGACAAATTTTAGCCAATCAAGAAAGCGCCTGGAACCAAGGGGACTTAACTACATTTATGATAGGCTATTGGGAAAATGACAGCTTAGTATACATAGGAAAAAATGGTCCTACCTATGGATACATGACCACTTTAAATAATTATAAAAAAAACTACCCCGATACCAGTCACATGGGGAAGTTAAAGTTTAAGCTATTGAGTGTGAATCCATTGAATACAGATCATTATTTTGTCATTGGAAAATTTAATTTAACCAGAACAGTGGGTGATGCAAGCGGTTATTTTACGCTGTTATTTAGAAAAATAAATGGGGTATGGAAAGCCATTGCAGATCATAGTAGCTAAGAGTTCTCTATTCTACTTTGATGCCTATTGGATGACGCCAAAGCCTATATAAAGTATAGAATAAACCTGTACAACTTAATAGTAAAAAGGCATAAAATAGTATATTGCCAATTTTCCAAGCACCTTCTACAAATGCATAGCCCCACATAATACCAAAAGTACTGTTGAGGGTCATGCATAATACGGCCAATCCAATGGTACGCATAATGCGATTTAAAAATTGTACTAGTTTTGGTTCCATACTAATTAATATAATATTAATCGAGACTTTGCTTATTTGCAGCAGCGGCTTTCAATAAGCGATCAAACTGAGCCGGTGTTAAATCATTGTAAAAATAATAGACAGGATCTACTTTTATACTTCTTTTGATTACCTCATAATGACAATGAGGTCCCGTACTTTTTCCCGTATTGCCAATGTATCCAATGACTTCTCCCCTTTTTATTGCTTGACCTACTTTCGCTTTTACACGCACCATATGGCCGTATAAGGTTTGGTAACCATAGCCATGATTAATGACTACTTTATTTCCATAGCCATCCGTATTAAATCCAGCTATCTGCACCACACCGTCTGCAGTTGCATAAATGGGGGTTCCCACCGGTGCCGTAAAATCCAATCCCTGATGAAAACGAATATCTTTATACAAGGGATCAATTCGATAACCAAAACTTCCTGCAATACGATTCAAGTTTTTATTACTGACGGGTTGAATAGAAGGAATGGCTTTTAATAGTTTTTCCTTATTTTTTACCATAGAATTAATTTCAACAAAAGAAGTAGTTTGATAGGCCATTCTTAAAGCTAAATTATTGAGCTGCCCAATCATATTAGATAGTAATTCCGAATTGGATAAATTTTGAACCAACCTGACTTCTTTTTTTGCCTCCATTTCTTTTACTCTTGCACTATCTGGAATAGGACTGGACTCAAAAATGGATCGATATACTTCATTGTCCCTATTTTCTAATTCCGACATTTGTAATTCCAACTGCTTTAATTGCGCGCTTAAAACACTGTAATTTTCTTTGTAGGTTTGGTTTTGTTGGCGCAGGAGTTTTTCCTTTGGGGAGTCTATGTATTGAAATAATACCACAACAATAATTACCCCAGTAATAATAGAAGCCGCTATAAAGCCAAAAAGCTGTAATAGCCTTACCCTCAATGGCACTTCCACCTTGTCAAATCTGAGGGTATGTGTATTAAAGTAGTATTTTATTTTCTTCATCTAAATGTTCTATTATTTGTCCCAGAAAGGCCATAAAAAAGCCTCAATTCCTTACCTTTGAGGACATTAAAAAAGCATAACAAATATAGCTTTTAAGACCAACACAGCCTAAAATTAAGCTACATGAGGAAGAGCTCCGAAATAAGACAAGAATTTTTAGATTTTTTCGCATCTAAAGGGCATGCCATTGTAGCCTCTGCACCCATTGTGGTTAAAAACGACCCTACCTTGCTTTTTACCAATGCGGGCATGAATCAATTTAAAGATTACTTTTTAGGCAATCAAGTTCCTTCTCATACGCGTATTGCGGATACACAAAAATGCTTAAGGGTAAGTGGAAAGCACAATGATTTAGAAGAAGTAGGTGTAGATACCTATCACCATACCATGTTTGAAATGTTGGGGAATTGGAGCTTTGGTGATTACTTTAAAGGGGAAGCTATAGAATGGAGTTGGGAATTATTAACCAAAGTGTATGGCATCGACCCTGCAAAATTATACGTTACTGTTTTTGAAGGAGACGCTTCCGAAAACTTGCCCGCTTCAAGTGTTGCTTTAATGCATTGGAGAAAGTGGGTAGCTGAAGACAAAATAATATACGGGAATAAAAAAGATAACTTTTGGGAAATGGGGGATACAGGCCCATGTGGTCCATGTAGTGAAATTCATGTTGACATGAGGTCGGATGAAGAAATTGCTCAAATACCAGGACGCGACTTAGTGAACAAGGACCATCCTCAAGTAATTGAAATTTGGAACAATGTATTTATTCAATACAATAGAAAAAAAGATGGTAGTTTAGAAGCGCTACCCAATAAACATGTGGATACCGGAATGGGATTTGAGAGATTGGTCCGTGTAATTCAAAATAAAAAAAGCAATTACGATACAGATGTTTTTACAGGCACTATTGAAGCGGTTGAAAAAATTACTCAAAAAAATTACGACTATAGTGACAGTAAACAAGCAGTAGCTTTTAGGGTGATTGCAGATCATATAAGAGCCATTGCTTTTACCATTGCAGATGGCCAATTGCCTGCCAATACCGGTGCAGGCTATGTCATTCGTAGAATTTTAAGAAGAGCCGTAAGATATTATTATTCTTATCTAGATTACAAACATCCATTATTGCATCAATTAATGCCTTTATTGGCTGAGCAATTTAAAAATGTATTTCCTGAATTAAAAGGACAATTAGATTTTGTAAGTAAAGTAGTTAAAGAGGAAGAAGAGGGATTTTTACGCACTTTAGAAAAAGGATTGAAGCGCATGGACGATATTATTTCAACGCATGCTAAAAAATCTACTATCGAAGGTAAATTGGTATTTGAATTATTTGACACTTTTGGATTTCCAGTAGATTTAACCAGATTGATTGCAGGTGAAAACGAGCTGCAAGTGGATGAAATTGGTTTTGAAAAAGAAATGTTACAACAAAAAAACAGAAGTCGTGCAGCCACTGCAATTGATACTGGAGATTGGGTGCAAGTAAGTCCTGATAGTGAAACAAAATTCATAGGCTATGCCGCTACTGCTGCCAATGCTACAGTAATCAAGTACCGTAAAGTAAAAGCAAAAGGGAAAGAGGCTTATCAATGGGTAATTAGTGAAACCCCCTTTTATGCAGAAAGCGGAGGACAAGTGGGTGATACAGGCAGCTTTCAATTCGAAGATGGTACAAGTATAGAAGTTACAGATACTAAAAAAGAAAATAATTTATTTATACATTTTACCGACACCTTGCCTACTACCATTGGTTCAAAACTAAATGTGCAAGTAAATGTTGCCCATAGAAATAATGTTACGCTACACCATTCTGCTACCCATTTATTACACGCGGCTTTAAGAAATGTGTTAGGCAAGCACGTGGCACAAAAAGGAAGCTTGGTGAATGCAGAACAATTGCGATTCGACTTTTCTCATTTTGCTAAAATGACCCCTGAAGAAATTATAGCGGTAGAAAAAATGGTGAATACCAAAATAAAGGAAAACATTCCTGTAGTCATTAAAGAAATGAATAAGGAAGAAGCCATACAGCTTGGCGCGATGGCTTTATTTGGAGAAAAATATGGCGATAAAGTACGTGTGGTAGTAATGGATCCTGCTTATTCAATTGAATTGTGCGGAGGTACCCATGTTGGTCATACTGGAGAAATTGAACATTTTATATTAAAAGCAGAAGCTTCAGTTGCAGCTGGGGTAAGAAGAATTGAAGCGGTAGTTGGCACTGCTGCACAGCTTTATGTCACTGAGATAAATGAAAAGTTACATAAACAAATCGTACAATTAACTGAGGCTTGCGCTTCATTAGCCAACCAATTATCAATTGTTTTTCAAGCGCCCGATTGGAGTGAGACAAGTTCAGTAGATGTATTAAATGATACTATTTTAGATTTGCAAACCAAACAAAAAGAATTATTTAAAAAAGTAGAAAGCCAAGAAGCAGGATTGGTCAATAATTTATTGGAAACTTACCGTAGTCAATTTACAATCATCAATGGAGTACCATTTTTAGGCGCACACATTCCGTTAAAAAGTAGTGATCATTTAAAAAAATTAGCACAACTATTGGGGGCTACCCAACCTAATACATTGGTGGTATTGGTCAATGAAGTGGATGGAAAAGCAGCGGTGGCTATTTCCATCAATGAAAACTTATCCAACGAAAAAAATTGGCAAGCTCCTCAAATAATTAAAGAAAAAATTGCTCCTCTTATAAAAGGAGGCGGAGGTGGGCAAAAAACATTAGCAGCAGCTGGTGGGCAAGATGCGACTCAATTGGACAAAGTCATTGAAGCCGTTAAAGGAATGCTCGAGTAAATCACAAAAAAAGGTACTTTTACATCATGACTCCATCGGCCATTCCCACTTCTAAATACGAAGCCGTTATTGGCTTAGAAATACATGCACAATTAGCCACCAAAAGCAAATTGTTTTGTGGAGATGCCACCGATTTTGGAGCAGCGCCTAATACGCA
>CAMBEQ010000032.1 GCA_945865545.1 Sediminibacterium ginsengisoli
TAAAATAAACAAAATATCATTTAATGCACCGGTATGTACTTCGGGCGAATTTCTTAATCGTTTTCTTAAATTCATTAAAGTAAAATTAAGAATGAGTTGAATCTTGTAAAATATCTAAAAAATCAGCACTGGCTGATTCCATTTTATTAGCTACTTTATCTATTTGTGTAGAAATATAATTATGTCCAACATACGCAATTAAGCCAATGATTAAACCTGTTGCTGAAGTAATCATTTTAGTATAGATACCCCCAGCGATGGTATTTAAAGTATATTCTCCAGTAGAAGCAATGCCATAAAATAATTGGACCATTCCTATAATGGTTCCTAAAAATCCAAACATGGGGGCAATACCCGCTACTAATGACAATATGTTTAAATTACGCTCCATAGAATACATTTGTAGCTTTCCTACATTTTCCATGCTTTTTTCTATGGCATCAATTGGTTTACCAATTCTAATAATCCCTTTTTCAATCATTTTAGCTACTGGGCTGTCCACACTCTTAGCCATACTTTTGGCCGCTTCTATATTTCCAGATAAAATATTATCCTTAACAATAAGCATAAAATTAGGGTCGATGTTACCCACTTTCTTAATGGCTAATAACCTTTCGATAAATACAAAAATAGCTATTACTAAAAGCAAATACAATGGGTACATAATCCACCCTCCTTTCTGCAATAGACTCAATAAAGATATTTTATCATCTGTAACTTGAAGTAGAAACAACATGGTGTTAAATTTATTTTTTAAAGTTAGCCGGTTTTATTTAAAAATTAATGGATGTGAATAACTATCAATTGGTTAAATTATTTCCACCAATTTAACCAATACTTCCACCGCCTTTTCCATATCGGAGACCCCTATCCATTCATGCTTGCTATGTATGGCTTGCATGCCTGTAAATATATTAGGCGTGGGTAAGCCCAAAAAGCTCATTCTACTTCCATCCGTTCCACCTCTAATGGGCGTCACAATGGGTGTTAATCCTAGGATTTTATAGGCTTCTAATGCTTTTTCTACAATCAAAGGATGTTGATCTATAATTTCTCTCATGTTGCGGTACTGCTCTTTCAATTCCATGGTCACAGTTGCTTTGGAGAAATCTGGATTATTAGCAATTACTTCTTGTGCAATTTGATACAATCTTTCGGCGTGTACTTTTAATTGAGTAGTATCAAAATCACGTACCAAAAATTCGATACGCGCTGTTTCAGCTCCTCCAGTAATTTGGTTAGGATGAATAAAACCAACACGTCCTTCTGTATGTTCTGGGCTCCATTCATTTTTTGGCAAAGCAGCCACAATGGCTGCGGCAATTTTAATAGCATTTTGCATCACTCCCTTGGCTGCACCTGGATGTGCGATTACTCCTTGAATATGTAAGGTTAAACTATCTGCACTAAAGGTTTCCATTTCAAAACTAGCCAATTCGCCCCCATCCAAAGTATAGCCAAAATCGGCCCCTAATTTTTTTAAATCTAAATGCTCCGTGCCTCTGCCAACTTCCTCATCAGGGGTAAATAATAATTTAATTGTACCATGTTCTACGCTTAAATTTTTCATTAAATAACTAGCCATCTCCATGATAATCGCTACGCCCGCTTTATCGTCGGCTCCCAATAATGTTTTTCCCGAGGCAGTGATGATTGACTTTCCAATAAAATTTTTTAAATAAGGATAGTCTTCAATGGTGACAATTTGATTAGGATCATCTGGCAAAATAATTGGCTCCCCATTATAATTTTCGTGCAAGATGGGCTTTACAAAAGAACCACTGCAGTCAGGTGCTGTATCTACATGCGCACAAAAGCAAACAACAGGTACTTTTTTATGATGCGTGGCCGGAATGGTGGCCATCACATAACCAAATTCATCCATGGCAGTCTCTTTCACGCCCATTTCTAGTAATTCTTTTACCAATAATTTTGATAAATCTTTTTGTTTTTCGGTAGAGGGAAAGCTGTCTGAATATGGATCACTTTGAGTATCTATTTGAACATAGCGTAATAAACGATCCGCTACTTGTAATGATTGTAATGCCATACTTAAAGGTAATAAAAATGTCCCGACACCTTAATAAGTATGCGGGACATTTTATACAAAGAACAAAGCCGTTTAAGGCATTATTATTTTTGAAGGGGAATCTATTTTCACCAATTCTAAATCAAAAGTTAAGTCTTGACCTGCTAAGGAATGATTCGCATCTAATACCACCACTTCCTCTTTTACTTCTACCACCGTTACTTGAAATTGTTGACCTTGACCATTATTCATCGTTAATGCCATGCCAATAGTCGGATTTAAATCCGGCGGAAACTGTGCCTTTGGAAACTCAACAATCATTTCCGGTTGTTTAGGACCATAAGCTTCCAAAAATGGAATATGGATTGTTTTTTTCTCACCTACAGTCATGCCTAAAACCCCACTATCAAAACCTGGAATTACCATTCCAGTTCCTACTTCAAATTCAAGAGGAGCTCGGCCTGTTGAAGAGTCAAATGTTTCACCACTAGTTAAAGTACCGTGATAATGCACTTGAATGGTATCACCATTTTTTACTTGTTGCATATTGTTTATTTTAATGAAGGCACCTAGGGTGCAAAGGGCAAAAGTACATAATTATGGCAGATAAACTAACTTTGCACTATGGACAAAAAACCAAGGATCATTTTTATGGGTACTCCCGCTTTTGCAGTGGCTTCCTTAAGTGCATTATTAGCTGCTGAAATGAATGTGGTGGCGGTGGTGACCGCCCCTGATAAACCAGCGGGTAGAGGAATGCAAATGCAAGAAAGTGCAGTAAAACAATTTGCTTTGGACAATCATTTAACCGTATTACAACCAGAAAAATTAAAATCCCCTGAATTTTTAAAAGCCCTACAAGATTTACAACCCGATTTACAAATAGTGGTGGCATTTAGAATGCTACCTGAAATTATTTGGTCATTACCACCCATGGGTACCTTAAATTTGCACGGATCTTTATTGCCTCAATACAGAGGAGCAGCCCCTATTAATTGGGCCATTATCAATGGAGAAAAAGAAACCGGTGTCACTACTTTCCAATTACAACATGCCATAGACACAGGGGCCATTTTACTACAAGATAAAATTGCTATTGGGGATAATATGACCGCAGGGGAATTACACGACACCATGATGGAAGTAGGTGCCCAATTACTTATCAAAACGGTATCAGGATTAGTAAGCAACACCATTAAAGCAGTTCCACAATCCACTACCCTAGACGAAACCTTATTAAAACATGCTCCAAAGTTATTTACAAAAGATGGAGAAATTAACTGGAACGATACCGTACAATCAATTCATAATTTAGTGAGGGGTCTGGCTCCTTTCCCAAGTGCGATTACAAAAATAGATGGGAAAGTAGTGAAATTATTTTCTACCTATATCCTTCAAGAAACTCCAAGCGAAACTATTGGAACTTTGGTAACGGATGGAAAAACCTTTGCAAAAATTGCATGCAGCAATGGCTACCTAGGATTATATGATATTCAATGGGAGGGTAAAAAAAGAATGCCTATTGTAGATTTCTTAAGAGGGTATCGAAAAGTATAAACCTCTATTATATAATTCATCAATACTCTTGGTCTCTTGATTATTTCAAAGCAGCATTCAATGTAGCTAAATCAGTAATTCCTTGATTTCTCCAAATTTCTTTACCGTTTTTATATACAATAAAAGTCGGCAAAGCATCGCTCTGTATAGATTTCATCACATCGATATCATTGCCTCCGTCTACTGCTAAAAAATAAAAAGGATGTGCTGGTTTTTGTTTTAACTCGGCTAATACAGGTAACATTTTTCTACAGGGCGGACACCAATCAGCCCCTACCTCTACTAAAACATAATCATTGGATGCAATTATTTTTTCAAAATCAGCCACACGCATTTGAGGTTTATCTCCACTCCCTTCAACTGGAAAATTATTCATTTTCCAATTACTCATTCCGCCCTCTAAATTAATTACGTTATAGCCTTGTTCTATTAAATAAGTTTGTGCCGATGCGCTTCTTCCGCCTGCTTGGCAATAAACATAAACAGGCGCCAATTTATCTAAATGTTGTGTACGATCTGCAAATTCTTTTTTATCCAACCAATTGGCTTGTAAAGCATTTTCAATATGGCCACCATTAAATTCGCTAACAGTTCGAACATCTAACACTTGCACTCCTTTTTTCAAAATAGCCTCTTTAAAATTGCCCGCATTTAATGTAATGGCTTCTTTGGCACTATGCTGAGCACAACTAATCAATACCGTTGTCGTTAAAATTAGACAACTCAATAATTTACATTTCATACAATACATTAATAGGTTACAGAAATCTTGAAAGTCTTATTGGTAATACCCAATATAGCTGCAGCCGCATCACTCAAACGATATTGAATGGAGTTGCTTACATCGGGCAAGGCACTAATTACTTTGGCGCAAATACTTTTTAAATCGGAAGTGGTAATTCGAACAATAGTTCCAATAGGTAATTCATTGGTAAGAATGTAAAACTTTTTATCTTCCCATCCACTTACACTTTTAAATATAGAAGCAGTTCCTTCCAATGTTTCAAAAGAAGCTATTTTTTTCTGCTTTGAAAACATACCAGCAAAATAGCCTTCTTCAATTTCATTCTTATCTAATTGGATATAAGAATTATGCACACTGTCACTTAGTCTAATTTTTTCTTTGTTTTGAGCAATCATTACAATGGGCGCCTGATCTTTGGGTGCATACACAAATACTTTTTTACCCCTATGCTTTTTACCCTTCTTTGAATGTCTCTTGGCGCCGATGGAAGCAACACTTGAATGTTTTTTGGTCCTTTTTACTTTCGCATGCGTGCTATGTTTAGCTTTTTTCTTACCTGACGTCTTTGCCTTAGCATAGGTTGGCGCTTGAGCCAATAAGCCCAAGGTTAACCAAAGCCATAAAACTAGTTTTTGACGCATCTGGCAAAGGTACAAAAAGCAAATGCAAAGAAATCATAAAAATTAAATATTAAATTATATTAAATGTATAAGTACTAGTAATTCAATATTCTCCACTCATTAGGATAGTAATTATTCGATCTATTGGGCAATAATTTTGCCCATCCAAGTCGTATATTTTTATAGGTAATGGCATGCCAGCCTTTTCCCTGAGGTAAATGCAAATCTGCCCTTCTCAAATATTGCAAAGCCGTGGATTCGTCTATTTCCATTTCTTGATAGGGCAAATGAGACCAAGTACTCATGGCCAATGCATGGGCCGGAATTAAATCGGCTCCTTTAATTTCCCCTATCGTCAACCCCATTTTTTTAATGTACAAATGATTCATCAATGCATTTAATTCAGCTTCGAATAATTGAGACAATGCAATGATGCTATTTTGATGATTAATCAAATTATAATTTTGTGGAATAGTAAAATGATGGCTCAGTATTTCCATTTCTTTTTTTGAAACTGGAACACTGTTAAATTTTGTATCATAATAGCCACTAGTCGTATTTGTTTCTTTTTGAAATACGGTAATAAAAAAACCTTCCCCTTTAACTTTATCCGGATAAAATCTAAAACCTTGACAATGATGTTCCTTGCTATAAGTTGAAATAATATTCCATTCGGCAGGTAATTCAATTGTTATGTTTTTCATTCCAGCCATGGAAGCAATATGATCCATCATCATTTCGTCTTCCTCATAAGAATAAGAACAAGTGGAATAAATTAAATAGCCCCCTTCTTTCAAGCAATCCATACTATCTTCTATAATTCTTGTTTGACGAGTACTACAATGTTGCACGCTTTGTTCACTCCAATGTACAATCGCTTCAGGATCTTTTCTAAACAAACCGCTACCGCTGCAAGGCGCGTCAATCATAAGTACGTCAAAAAAATCAGGAACCGCTTTAAAATGGGTAGGATCATTTTGAGTGACTACTATATTGTCTGCTCCCCATTTAGTTAGGTTCTCTACTAAAATTGCATTCCTTGGTTTGATGGTTTCATTGGCCACTACTAATCCATTATGATAATAATTGGCTAATAAAGTGGTTTTACCACCCGGCGCTGCACATAAGTCAAGCACTTTCATAGGTGCTGGATGGGGTGTAATTTGTTCCAGTATATATTGTAAAAACATACTACTAGCCTCTTGCACATAATAAGCACCTGCATGCCACAATGGGTCTAAAACAAATAAAGGACGATGTTTTAAATAATACCCATGACTGCACCAAGCCATTGGTGCTAGTTCCTTAAAGTAAGAATGCTCTTGTACAACAAAAGGCTTGAATTGATTGAACCTGACAGAGGTAAGTTGATCCTGCTGTTCATGCACTTTTAAAAATGCCTCCTGATCAAAACCAGGCAATCCTTGTAAAGAGGCTATGAAGGAATTAGGTAACAATGCTATTATTTAAATTTAAAATCTAATGATAAAATTTTCTTTTTCTTTGTTTTCTTTTTTAAGAAAAACAATTCCAATGTAAAATAAATCTATGGTTAGGGACACTCTTTCATCTTCTTTAATTTCTTTCCAGGCCATTTCCATTTCCCTACTCCAATGAATATCATCAAAAATAAAAATAGAATCCTGATTGGATTTAGCTAAAAGCAAATTAAAATAACGCATCGTTGGCTCGTAACTATGATTGCCGTCCACATAAGCTACCCCAATAGTTGTTGTCGAATTAAAATAAAGTGGCAAGCTTTTATCAAAATCTCCTTCTACTAATTGAATATTTTGAAAACCTAAAATAGAAAAAGTATGCAAAGCCTCCTTAGCAATGGCAGGAGCCCCCTCCATGGTTACTACTTTAGCACCAGGCATTGCTTGTGCTAAATAACAAGTGGTAATGCCAAAAGAAGTACCCATTTCTAAAACAGAGATAGGCTTATAATAAGCAACAATTCGATTTAATAGCGTACTATACTTTTTAGATTTCAACGAGCCTCTAGCCGCCATTGAAATTCTCTTTTTTTTATTTGTCTGCAGAAGGGCACCTGCACCCAAGTCAACAATATTAATCTCCTGCTGATTATTTAATAATGTCGCTCGATAGTTTTCAATTTCATTTACCCAATCTCCTTGAGTTTTAGTATTTAATACCTTTTTAATAAATGAAAACACAAAAGGAGAATGAATGCCATGACCACGACCATTGGAAGCATTTATTAAATACAATACATATTTAAGAAGAATAGTTAGTTTGTTGTATTTCATTTTACTTCCTTTTCCAACATTCAAAATCAAAAGCATGAATATGTTTAGCGTCTGCTACATTAGCTGCTAAACTTATTCTTTCCCAATCTGCTCCTAATGTTGGAAAATAGGTATCCCCCTCTAGCGTGCAGTGCACTCTAGTTAACCAAATTTTATTAGCCATAGGTAAAGCCATTTCGTAAACTTGCCCACCCCCAATGACCAGCAATTCCAAATAATCATATTTCTTAGCTAATTCAATTGCTTGCTCCATAGTGTTCACCACCATCACCCCTTCACTTGCCCAATTTTTATTTCTTGTAAGTACGATGTTTAATCTTCCGGGTAATGGCTTACTACCCATTGATTCAAAAGTAGCTCGTCCCATTAAAATTGGCATACCCCAGGTAGTGTTTTTAAAAAACCGCATATCCTTAGGTAAATGCCATAACAATTGATTGTTTAAGCCAATGGCATTGTTTTCGGAAGCTGCTACAACTAGGGTAATATTCATGTGAAAAATTTTATACCGCTACCGGTGCTTTAATACTCGGATGAGATTGGTAATTCTCTAAAGTAAAATCTGAAAACTGATAAGAGAAAATATCCTTTACCCCTTTATTTATTTTCATAGTGGGTAAAGAAAAAGGAGTTCTTGACAATTGAAGATTCGCTTGCTCAATATGGTTGTTGTACAAATGAACATCGCCAAAGCTGTGCACAAAATCACCATATTCTAAATCACAAATACTAGCAATCATCATGGTCAATAAAGCATAAGAGGCAATGTTAAAAGGCACGCCTAAAAAAACATCGGCACTGCGTTGGTACAATTGACAACTTAATTTTCCATCTGCCACATAAAACTGAAACATATTGTGACAAGGCATTAAAGCCATTTTAGATAAATCCCCCACATTCCAAGCACTTACAATAAGTCTTCTACTATCGGGTGTTTTTTTTATTTGCTGAATCAGTTCTGAAATTTGATCAATCACTACTCCATTTGCGCCTTCCCAACTGCGCCATTGTTTTCCGTACACTGGTCCTAAATCACCATTGGCATCTGCCCATTCATCCCAAATGCGCACCCCATTTTCATTTAAATATTTAATATTGGTATCGCCATTTAAAAACCAAAGCAATTCGTAAATGATACTTTTTAAATGCAATTTTTTAGTAGTGACCATGGGAAATCCTTCTGCTAAATTAAAGCGCATCTGATATCCAAAAATACTTTTGGTTCCAGTACCCGTTCGGTCTGTTTTTTCAGCCCCATGATCAATGATGTGTTGTAATAAAGTATGGTATTGTAGCATAGTGCAATTTACAACCAATACCTTTTATGTAGAAATCATTTTTTTGACTTACGGCGAGCCAATTCCTTCCTAACTAAAAGCAATTCCCTATTGGTTTGGCCATTAACGCTTGAATTTTCTTCGGCCCTGCGCATTAAATATGGAATAACGTCCTGTAAGGGACCGTAGGGAAGATATTTGCTTACATTATACCCTTCAATAGCCATGTTAAAAGTAATAGGATCGCTCATGCCATACAGTTGTGAAAAATGCACATGTGCATCATTATTGCTTAAATTATTTTTAGCCATTAAATCAACAATAAGCATATTACTTTGCTCATTGTGTGAAGCTAAAATTAATGCCATAGAATCTCTATGCTCAATGCAATAAGCAGCGGCAGCATTAAAATCTTGATCCGTCAATTCTTTATTCAATTGAATGGGAGACTCGTATCCGTTATTTTGAGCGCGTAATCTTTCTTTTTCCATATAAGCACCTCTCACCAATTTTGCACCCAATAAAAATTTACCTTCTTTCGCAATTTTATGAGAGAGCTTTAAAAAATGAAAGCGATCATGCCTATATAATTGATACGTATTGTATACGACTACTTTTTCTTTATTAAAAACAGCCATCAATTCAATGGCTAAGCGGTCTATAGGGTCTTGAATCCAAGTTTCTTCAGCATCTAATAAAATACCAATTCCTTTTTCATTGGCCACTTCACAAATAGCATACATTCTTTCTTTAACTCTTTCCCAAGCAGCGTCATCGGCTTCACTATCATGTATGCCACTTCTAATTCTTGGCGCTTCATTTAATTTTTCTAATAAAAGCATACTAGCCAAACCAGTTAATTTAACACTCACAAAAGGAACGTTTTTTTGGGTAGCAGCAAATTCAACAGCTTCTATAATTTTTTCTGTAACGTTATCAAAGTTGTCTTCTCCTTCTTTGGCTTCCACCCCATAATCTAAAATAACCTGAACCCCATAAGAGCCTAATTGCTTAGTGACTCTTGCCGATTCTTCTAAGGTTTCTCCTCCAACAAATTGATTAAAAATGGTACTACGTATTAGTCCATTGATAGGCAATCCCGACTTCATTAAAAAAGGAGTAAACTTAGTAGCCAAAGAAACTACCCATGAATTTTGGATAATGGAAAATAGAAAATTAGCTCTTCTTAATTCGGCATTGGTCTTGTATGCAAATGCATTTTTGGTATTGTCTAAAGATAAACTCATGCTAACATTCATTCGTTTTGCAAATATCGGTTGTAAAACTTAAATCACAAAGTAATAAGTGACCTAAATTACCTGATGATTAAATGGTTGTAAAACCATTTCACTTACTACCCCCGAAGTTGGTTGCTGACACAAAAACCAAATAGACTTTGCCGCTTCTTCAGCTTGAATCATTTTCTCTCTTTGCACTCTTAAATTGATGGTATCCCAAAATGGAGAGTCTACCCCACCTAAATAAACCTGGGTAATTCTTATTTCAGTCCTTTTTAATTCTTCTCTAATAGATTGCATCATTCCAACCAAAGCATATTTACTAGCACAATAGGCCGCCGCACCAGACATAGGTGTTTTTCCTAATATACCTGGTATATTGATAATTAAACCCTTCTTTACTTCAATCATTTTGGGCAGAATAGATTTTACGATTCCAAAAATGCTCAAAACATTTACCTGAAAAGACAATTGCATTTCTTCCGCTTGTAACTGATCCAATGGCTTAATAATGCCAATGCCTGCAGCATTGATAAAAATATCAAATGAAATGGAGGGTAGCTTTTCAATAAATATTTGAACAGAATGGGCATCGGCTAAATCTACTTGCAAAATACGCTCACTAGGTACTTGATATTCCTGGGATAAAGTTTGTAATTTATCTAATTGTCTGCCTGCAATCCAAATATGAGCACCGCTATTGGTTAATAATTTAAGCAAATTGGAGCCAATACCCCCTGTGGCCCCTAGCAATAGAATATTCTTGTTTTTTAACTGTTCCATAAATAGTTTTAACAATTAACAATACAGGATTGAAATTGTTTAAATAATGAATGTAATTTTAAGCTATCCAAGAAAATAGATTATGAAAATAGTAAAAACGAAAATTTACCAATATAAAATTCCCATGACGCCTTTTACGATAGCAACAGGCACCATGCATTTTGCTCAAAATATATTCATTGAAATACATACCGATGAAGGAATTATTGGAGTAGGTGAATGTTCTGCTTTTCCAATGATTGTAGGAGAAACTCAATTAAGTGGATACCATCATGCTAAGGACTTTGCCGCTTTTTGGAAAGGGAAAGATCCATTAGCAATGAACGAAAGATTGGCTGAATTAGCGGTAGTAATTGCAGGCAACTATACTATCAAAAGTGCCTTTGACATGGCCTTATATGATATAGCAGCAAAGGCTGCCAATTTACCATTGTATGCCTACTTAGGAGGAAAACACAAAGCCATTGAAACCGATTTAACCATTGGTATTGATAGCCCAGAAAATATGGCTATACAAGCTATAGAGTTTGTAAAAAATGGGGTGAAGATGATAAAAGTAAAATTAGGGAAGGACCCAATTGAAGATGTGGAAAGAATAAAACAAATTAGAAAAGCCATTGGCAACGAAACCCTATTAAGAATTGATGCGAATCAAGGATGGGCTCCAGAAAATGCATTAAAAGTATTGAAAGCATTAGCTCCTTTTGACATTGAATTTTGCGAACAGCCCATGCATAAATACTTCGATGACCAGTTGCCTGCTTTATGCAAAGCTTCTCCAATAAAAATTATGGCCGACGAATCTGTTTTCACGCATCATGATGCAAGAAGACTCATTCAACAAAAAGCTTGTCATTCCATTAATATCAAATTTGCAAAAAGCGGAGGCATCAACGAGGCCCTTAAAATTCATGACTTAGCATTGGCCCATCAAATTCCTTGTATGATGGGTGGCATGTTAGAAAGTCGCTTGGCCTTAAGTGCCAAAATGCATTTTGCGATGGCCAAAGAAAATATAAAATATTACGATATGGACACCTGCCTACTTGGGCATTTGGAGGACCCTGTAATGGGTGGAGTTGAGTTTAATGGCATGCATTTAACCATCAGCGATGCCATTGGTATAGGCGCTCAGGTAGACCCCGCTTATTTAGACAAACTGGTTAGCTGTAGCGTATAAAACGAAGTAATGGCTTATCTATAACAAGTTTGTATCTTTATACTACAATTAAAAAGTATGGAAGCAAGAAAAGCGAAAGATTCTTTCACCACAATGAATGAATTGGTATTACCCAATGACACCAACACCTTTGGTGATTTAATGGGAGGAAAGCTCATGTACTGGATGGATATTGCAGCGTATTTGTCTGCTGCCAAACATTGTAATTCGGCTTGTATGACGGCCTCCGTAGATAATTTAAGTTTTAAAACCCCTATTAAATTGGGTAATGTAATATGTATTGAAGCGCGCGTGACAAGAACATTTACTACTTCTATGGAAATACATTTAAAAGTTTGGAATCAAAACATGATTTCACAAACAAGAGAATTAAGCAATGAAGCCTTTTTTACATTTGTAGCCTTGGATGAAAATAAAAAACCAAAAGAAGTTCCTGCTGTTATTCCAGAATCTGAAGAAGAAATAAAGTTTTTTGCAAGTGCCTTACGTCGCAGACAATTGCGTTTAATATTAGCGGGAAAAATGAAACCGGATGATGCTACCGAATTAAAAGCTTTGTTTGTAAAAGATTAAGCCTCGTTCATGGAATGATGTTTCCCTTTAAGCATGTACTGTTTACTTTGCTCAATCGCGTCCATTACCTGATTTAAAATATTCTCTACAGTATCGTTATAGTCAATCACCAATGGCGCTTTAAAACGAACCGTTAAAGGGGTACCTACTTTTTTAAAAGTGAGTCCTTTCTTTGTAAAAGCACGCCAAAAACCATTAATAACTACAGGCATCACAATGGGATGGTTGTTTTTAATAATATGCGCAGTACCTTTTCTACCTGGTGCAAAAGGTTTGGTAGTTCCTTGAGGAAAAGTAATCACCCAACTTTTAGACAATGCTTTATCAATCTTTTGCGTATCCACCTCATCTCTATCTCTGCTTACATCTGCGCCTTCCGCTCTCCAAGTTCTTTTTACTGTTAAAGCCCCGCCCAATTTAAATAACCTGGTTAACCAACTGCTGTTCATGGTTTCTTCTGCAGCCACAAAAAATACATTGGTAAATGGATTCAGTAAATAATAAGGGATGCCTAGTTTATTAAATTTACCCCATTTAACAGCGCAAAAAATATGAACAAATGCAATTACATCCCCAAAATAAGTTTGATGGTTGCTTACAAATAAAACATTTTTATGGGGTAGATTTTCTAAATTCTCTGCACCTTCAATCTCTACATTATTAAATAAAGCAAGTCCTGGGTAGGTAAATATGCCAACCACTCCGTAAATAACAGAACGAAAAATGCGAATTTGTTTTAATCGATCCAAAAGGGTCATATAATTTACAAGCTAATTTGAACTGCAAGATAGTATATTAATTTTTATTGCCCTTTTACTGTTTAAACAACAAATAGTACCTTTAGCCCATGGAAAAATCTGCAGTTATTTTTGATATAGATGGCTTACTTATTAATAGCGAGCCATTATGGAACAAAGCCGCCACTGAAATTTTTAGACAATATGGCATTCAATTAAGTGAAGAACAATATGCATTTACCACAGGGCTACGTTCAAAGGAATTTGTTGCCCATTGGTTGCACTTAAATAAGGTACCCTCTTCTGAATTTGATAGAGCAGAACAAAAAATTATCACCCTAGCTTTAGAGCTAATTGATAAAGACGCTACCCTAATGCCAGGCGTACAAAATGTATTTGAATTTTTTATCAATAAAGAATTTAAAATGGGCTTGGCTACTTCTTCCCCACTTGAATTAATAGAGTGGGTCAAAGATAAATTAGGCATTAGAAAGTATATTCATGCAAGTTGTTCTGCACAATATTTGCCTTTTGCGAAACCACATCCACAAGTATATTTAGATTGCGCTACTGCTATGCATACTTCCCCACTTGCCTGTATCTGTTTCGAAGATTCTTTTTATGGGATGATTGCAGCCAAAGCGGCAAGAATGACCTGTGTGGTGGTGCCCTCTGCCGAGCATTTAAAACTAGAACATTGGGGGGCTGCCGACTTAAAACTATCTTCTTTGCAAAATTTTGGTGCCTTGCATTTCAATAGGTTAAACCAATAAGTTTAAAAGCCAAATAAATACGGCTTCTTGCTTAAAATAAAATAAATTGCAGGTATACATGGAATTAGCAAAAAAAGTGATTGGTGCCGAACTGGAACTCTTTGAAAAACATTTCAAAGAAGCAGTAAAAAGTAGGGTTTCCTTACTAGACCGCATCATGCAATACATTGTAAAACGCAAGGGTAAGCAAATGCGTCCCATGTTTGTTTTACTGTCTGCCAAATTACATGGAGAAATAAATGAAGCTTCTTACAGAGCTGCCTCTTTAGTAGAACTTTTACATACTGCCACTTTAGTACATGATGATGTAGTGGATGATGCTTTAGAAAGAAGAGGCCTATTTTCGATCAATGCCTTATGGAAAAATAAAATTGCGGTATTAGTGGGCGACTATTTATTATCTAAAGGCTTATTACTTTCCTTAGAGAATAAAGATTTTACTATTTTAACTATTTTATCTACTGCGGTAAAAAAAATGAGTGAAGGGGAATTATTACAGATAGAAAAAACAAGAAATTTAAATTTCGACGAATCTATTTACTACGAAATCATCAATGGCAAAACAGCTTCCTTATTAGCTTCTAGTTGTGCCGCGGGTGCCAGCTCGGTGACTCAAAATGAAAATGTGATTCAGCAAATGCGCGAGTTTGGAGAAAATGTTGGTATGGCTTTTCAAATAAAAGATGACTTATTTGATTATGGCGAAGCAGCCATTGGTAAACCCACCGGTAATGACATCAAAGAAAAAAAATTAACGCTTCCTTTAATACATATTTTACAAAAAGTATCTCCTTCTTTGAAAAAAGAAATTATTTATATTGTTAAAAACAATAATAACGATAAAGACAAAGTGAAATTTGTAATTGACCATGTGGTGCAATACGGTGGAATAGATTACGCCAGCAATAAAATGATTGAATACCGAGACAAAGCCTTACTCTTATTACATCAATTCCCAGCAAGCGAAACTAGAGATGCGTTGGAGGAATTAGTAAGATACACAACCGATAGAAAATTTTAATGGAAAAAAGGTGGAATATATTAAGCGCCGATTCTGCCAAAGTGCATGCATTGCAAGAGGCTTTAAAAATACATCCATTACTGTGTGAATTATTAGTACAAAGAAGTATATCCGATTTTGAGGCAGCCAAAAAATTCTTCCGACCTAGTATAGAACATTTGCATGATCCATGGTTAATGAAGGACATGCACAAAGCCGTTGCCAGAATTGAGACTGCTGTTGAAAAAAATCAACATATTTTGGTATTTGGCGATTATGATGTAGATGGAACCACATCGGTAGCTACTTTATATCAATTTTTAAAGAAGCTCACCCCCAGCATCGATTATTATATACCGCATAGATACAAAGAAGGCTATGGCATTTCAAAAATTGGAATTGATTACGCCAAAGAAACTGGGATTGATTTAATTATATCGGTGGACTGCGGTATTAAATCAATTGAACTAGTTACATATGCCAAAGAATTAGGTATTGACTTTATTATTTGCGACCACCATTTACCTGATGCTATTTTGCCACCCGCCATGGCCATCTTAAATCCAAAACAAATAGATTGCACTTATCCATTTAAAGAATTGTGTGGTTGCGGTGTGGTATTTAAACTAATTAGTGCCTTAGCAGAAAAATATAAATTACCAGCAGAATCTTATTTAGAATATTTAGACTTAGTAGCCACGGCCATAGCAGCCGACATTGTTCCTATTGTAGATGAGAATAGAACCATGGCCTTTTTTGGGTTACAACAAGTCAATGAAGCACCTTGCCCAGGCTTACTGGCCTTGATGGAATTGGCCAAGCAAAACAGTCCTATGCGCATTACTAATTTAGTATTTGCAGTAGCGCCACGAATAAATGCAGCAGGTAGAATGGACGATGCTAAAAAAGCAGTGCAACTATTTATTGAAAAAGATTATAAGAATGCCTTAGCCATTGGAAGATTATTACAACAAGATAATTTGGACCGAAGAGAAGCAGACACCACTATTACCGAAGAAGCCTTAGAACAAATAGAATTAGATCTTCAACACAGCAACAAAAAATCATCGGTGGTATTTCAACCCCATTGGCATAAGGGCGTAGTAGGAATTGTAGCGAGCAGATTAATCGAAAGGCATTATAAGCCCACCATAGTATTAACACAAAGTGGCGATGTACTTGCAGGAAGTGCAAGAAGTGTGATAGGATTTAATTTGTATGAAGCATTGCATGCTTGCAGGGAACATTTAATAGGCTACGGAGGACATTTTGCAGCAGCGGGCATGACCCTTGCACTGGATCAATTAGAACCCTTTAAAATTGCTTTTGAAAGAGAAGTAAGCGCAAGAATCACCGAAGCACAATTGGTGCCTGAAATAATTATCAACGCTATTTTACCACTAGATAACATCAATAAAAACTTTTTTCAAATCATTACTCAAATGGAGCCCTTTGGGCCCGATAATATGCGTCCATTATTTATTGCCAAGGGGGTGTATGATACAGGCTATTCAAAATTGATGAAGGAAGCGCATATAAGTTTTAATGTAACTCAGGGCAATCAAATTATAAAAGGCATTGGCTACAATATGCCACAGCATTTACCTATTGTAAAATCGGGAAAGCCTTTTGATATTGTATTTCAGTTGCAATTAAATGAATGGCAGGGAACAGAAACCGTGCAAATGCAAGTGCTGGATGTAAAAGAAGCACATTAAATAAAGACTAGTAAAATTTTATGCTTAAAATATACTTCTAAAGTATAGAGATACATCCTGCTCATAAAAAAGGCGTTCTCTACAGAACGCCTTTTTACTTATTACAACTAGCTTAATTATTTTAATAAGTCAACGCTTCTATTAATAAAGTTGGTTAACTCCGCTCCTTTTAATAAACCTTGAGAAAGCAAAGCTAGGTCGGCTAAATTGCGGGCTTGCTTTTGTTGCTTGTCTATATCTGGTTCTTTTAATAAGGCTTGAAAAATTGGATGATTACCATTGATGGTTAAATTAACTTCATCGGGCATTTGCGCATAAAATGCTGTCATACCACCACCACCCATGCTGGCCATATCTTTCATACGACGCATAAATTCGGGGCGAGTTGCAATTACCGGCGCAGCGTCTTGGCTTAAGCCTTTCACTTCCACTGTAATAGTGGTTTCAGGTATTTGAAATTCAAATAATTTTTTAGCTTGCTCCACTTCATCTTTAGATAAAACAGAATCCACATTTTCTTGCTTGTCAATTAAATTATCTACTACATCGGCATCTACACGAACAAATTGAACACCTTCCCATTTCATTTCCACATTGTTAATGAAAGCGGCATCTACCATCGTTTCTAATTTAATAACTTTATATCCTTTACCTACCGCAGCTTGAATAAAAGCATCCTGCCCTACTGGGTTGGTGGTATATAATAAAACTTGCTTCCCGTCTTTATTTTTTTGATTGGACTCGGTGGCAGTTTTATATTCATCTAAAGTATAAAAAGTGCCTGCTTTAGCAGCGTCTTCTAATATTAAAAACTTGTTACCTTTTTCTAAAAACTTATCGTCGGTAATCATACCATATTTAACAAACAACCCAAGGCTCTCCCATTTCTCTTCAAATGCTTTGCGATCATTGTTAAAAATTTCTTCTAATTTATCGGCTACTTTTTTAGTAATGTGTGCATTAATCTTTTTAACGTTCGGGTCGCCTTGCAAATAGCTACGGCTCACGTTTAATGGAATATCTGGGCTATCAATAACGCCATGCAATAACATTAAAAATTCAGGAACAATGTCTTTCACTTCATCGGTCACAAAAACCTGGTTGCAATACAACTGAATTTTGTCCTTTTGAATTTCAAAGCTTTGTTTGATTTTAGGGAAATATAAAATACCGGTAAGGTTAAAAGGATAATCCACGTTTAAGTGAATCCAAAATAACGGTGTTTCTCCAAAAGGATATAATTCTTTATAAAAGTTTTCGTAATCTTCTTTGGTAAGGTCGGCAGGTTTACGAATCCATAAAGGATTGGTATTGTTGATAGGTTTTTCTATTTCCGCTTCTTTACCGTCTTTAGCTTTTCCTCCTGCATCAGATGCTTTCGCATCTTCTTCTTTCACTTCTGCATTCGCATCGGTAAAATAAATAGCAACGGGTAAGAATTTACAAAAGCGATCCAAAATCGATTTCACACGATTGGCTTCTAAGAACTCGGCGCTTTCTTCGTTAATGTGTAAAACAATTTTAGTACCGCGGGCGCTGTAGTCCACTTCATATAATTCATATTCGGTGCTACCGTCGCAGCTCCAAAAAACACCAGGGGCATCTTTATGACTTTTACTGTATATGTCAACTTTTTCACTCACCATAAAGGCGCTATAAAAGCCTAAACCAAAGTGACCAATAATGCTAGCGTCTTTGTATTTGGTAACAAATTCTTCGGCGCCGCTAAAGGCAACTTGGTTAATATACTTATCTACTTCTTCGGAAGACATCCCAATACCATTGTCCATGATGGTCAATGTTTTTTCTTTGGCATCTAAAATCACATCTACTCTAAGGTTACCAATATCGCCTTTTACTTCGCCTTTAGCGCTTAATGTTTTTAATTTTTGGGAAGCATCCACAGCGTTACTAACCAGCTCACGTAAAAATATTTCGTGGTCGCTGTATAAGAACTTTTTAATGATAGGAAAGATGTTCTCAGTCTGAACCCTTATTTGACCTTTTTGCATAGTTCGATTGTTTAGAGTTACTATAGCAAAGTGGGTACCAAAGCCCAAATACTGCCAAGCTGTCAAGTAAATAACCTATTGAGGCAAGTTTTTCAGCCAGGCAGCCCCGGTGCAGCGCTTCCCCCTCAACAAAATGTCACTTGTGTCTCGGAGGAGAATTTGTTTTTCAGTATTAAAAACAGAATAGACCCCCACTAATTCACCATTCCCAGTTGGCAATTTAACACCAGCGAAATCCGCATAGCCACTGGTCCTTAAATAAATGGTTCCCCCTAAACAAAATTTTAAAGATCGACTTGCTCCTATTTTATTTTTTTTATCCGCATAGGTTAAATTGGTGTCTGCCGCAGAAAATTCAACATTAGCTATTTTAATGAGTCTTCCTTGCAAACTATCTGCCAAGTTTTTATAGGAGACAAGAAGAGGAACAACAATATTATTGTCTTTTATAACTTTAATATATTTAGAAAATAAAGGAACTGGAATTCCTGAAGTTACTAACAACCCCGAAGTTGTATCAACAGAGGCTACCAATTGAATCATTCGCCTATAATCAGTTAATAATAAATTTTGAATACGCACCCTAATAAGTGCCCCTAGTGGAAAGGTTTGGTACAAGGCAGTCCCATCTAGCATTAATATAATACCACCAGTTGAATCTTGAATAGATATAGACTTATACAAATTATCATGCTCGTCATTTGCTACAACAACTCCTTCCAATGTTACTGATCTCGTAACCGTTTCGACCAGACCCATTGTGTGTAATTTTCTTAATGATTTTATGCTTATTAAGGAATCGGTATCAATTCCAATGACCGGATTAGCATATGCGGTTTGTTTTAAACATGCAGAGAAACAAAGAAGTATTGCAAAGGCAAATACAGTCATAAAAAAGCGGAAAGTGAATTTAATTTTCATAAAAGAATTATTGAATTTGTAATTGAATGCCAAACGAATAGGTAGTTCCGGGGTCAAATAAATATTTAAGTGGAAATTTATTGGGATTTAAATTTATATAATCAAAACGCGACTGCTCAAAAACCAAAACAGGAATGAGCGTATTAAGAATATTTTTTACACCTAATGTGCAATAAAATGAGAGTCGTTTATTACTATAATTTATTATAAATGATTTTGAAAATGCCGCATTTAATGTCAATTGATTAGGTAAATATGCAACGTCATGTATAGTTTGGTATACTATTTTTGAGAGAAGAGGATCTAAGACTATTGCTGAACGCCTATAATAATCAAAACTTATTGCTCTTTGGGCAGAATAGACCCCAGTAATTGAAATGCGTGATGAAAAACTTGGTTGATAGTGTAAAGAAATCGCATCTGTGATTTGAGGACTCGTTGAGGCTGGCAAACCTTTCAATCTTAATAATCCAGACTCGATTTTAAATAAATCATTGACCAATAAAATTTCATACAAAGGATTATTTGAAATAAAGTACTGCCCAATATTTGCCGATATTTCTACTTGTACCAAATTAACAATACTGGTTTCGACAGCCGTTTCAATACCCTGAAAAACTGATTCCTTTTGACCTACCACTCCATAAACAAAAGATCCAAAAACGTCATGATAAAACAAACGCTTTTCAGATTCATTCTTTACTTTTTGACGATAGGCACTTAGTGTTATTTTCGTATCAACCCCTCTATAATAAATAGTAAAGTCAATGCCATTCTTTACCTCTGGCCTAAGCAAAGGAGTATTAAATGCATGTAAGGAGGGGTCTAAGAAAACTGCAGAAGCGTTAGGCGCATATTGTTGATAAAATAAAATGGCCCTTGCATACAATCTTCCTGAAAATTTATACAAGGCTTGCCCTTTCATTCCCATTGATGGGAATGAATAAATCGAGGATCTTCCCAATGAATTTAAAGAGAAAAGTCCATTTTGATTTAATCCATTTCTTTGAAAAAAATCTGTAGTGTAACTAACCCCAGAAGACAACTCCCATCTTGGACGTAGATTTCTAAGTTGAAGCCACCCTATTGATTGTATAGATTGTAATTCGTAATGAGGGCCCCAGTTTTCACCAACTTTGATTTTTTGATCAGGAGATTGAAGGTTGTTTTGAAAATTATTTGCAGCTCCATCATCATTTACCCAGCTATTGTAGTTATAGTAAAACCGCCCTCCTAATAAATTTTCAATCTGATTAAAATATCTTGCTTTATCTCTTGCTACCTGTAATCCTATATCTACATTCCAAAAATTATTTATTTGAAATTTATAATATACCGAGGCTCTTGCTAATAAAATCGACACCACCTTTTTATTAACAATATAAAAAGATCGTTTAGAAATTGATGTGCTATTTATTTTTTCGATTTGATCAAAATTGATCTGCATAGCCTGCGGACTTGACTCAAACCATTTTGTCAATTGAAGCCTAGTATTGCTATCCTTTCTATAACTTGGCAGATAACGATAATAATCGGGCCTAGGATCTGCGGTAGACGTCCAATCTAATTGAGAAGTTTCTTGTTGCCCAAAAGCTAAACCTCCATTTATTTTAAGTATTGCCTTTTCTTTCCATTTTTTTTCATATCGCATGGATACTACTGGCACATTTGTTTGTTTATGATTTGGATAATAAGCTTGTCCGCCAAGCCACCCCCAACTAGGATTGTAATTTCTTTGACTAGATAAAGAATAGGCTTCTAAAACAGAAGGCGATACTTTTCCTTGATTGGCATGATCCCACCAGAAAACAACACCTATAGAATTATTTTTTCTAATTACTTTATCTATACTAAAGGCTGTACCTTTTATTTTTTTAAAACCATTTGGCAATAAACCATTAGGCGTATTTTGTAAGACAAAAAATGAATTGAAAGACCAATTATTCTTGATCTTCCCCGAACTATATTGAACATGTACTTCATTAACATAAGTAGCATTTGAAAAGCCATTATGAATTATCCAGCCTTTTTTAAATAAGGGGGACGCCGTTGTCAGATAGCTCGTTCTATCTTTTTTCCCATACCCCTCGTTAGAATATTCAAAATTTTCTTCGCTACTAAGCTTATGAAAAATTTTATACATGCCAGTATAAGAAAAAGAAGCAGTCCAGCCGTTTAAATTAGAATCCCAGTTAATCCCATCAATTATAGAACCGCTATTGTAAGACTGCCCTCTTGGAATCCAATTAAAAACATAGCCATTAAATTGAGCAAGGCTAATAATGACATTACTATTTGCGCTAAGTAAAGTAGGCACCCAGTTATAGCTGCGTTCATTTTCATCATATAACATTTGCTTTGGCATCTCATCTTCTACTTGAGCATAGGAAGAGTGAGCAAGAAAAATAAATAATAATAAAATGAAATTAAACCAAAATCTCATGAGCAATAATTGAAGGCACAATTTGCAATTAAGTTAAACTCTATTTGTTTCGGCAATTACGTTGTATTCAAGTTGAAAAAAAGAATATAATTACCCCAACAAATAATACTATAGCCGTGAAAAATTATATGATCCTGTTTTTATTAATAAACACTTTATCAGCAAGGGCGCAAAGTATTATTACTGGATTTTATAATTGTGAGAATTTTTATGACACAATAAATCAAATAAAAGTAATAGATGAAGACTTTTTACCCATGAGTGCTAAATCATACACGAGAAATGTTTATGATTTCAAATCCTACCACCTTTCAAAAGTTATTTACGCACTAGGCAAAATCGACAACGGGAATGGTATTGCATTGATGGGGCTTGTGGAAATTGAGAATAAATTAGTATTAGAAAAATTAATAGCAGAGCCTCTCTTAAAAAAATACCATTATAAATATTTGCATTTCGATTCTAAAGATCAAAGAGGAATTGATGTAGCTTTAATTTACAACCCAGTGTTGTTTGTACCTTATCAATACCGCCCCTATTCATTAACAGACGCTACCCACTTTAAGGAATATGCAACCCGTGATATATTGTATGTAAAAGGCAGATTGGATGGTCATTGGGTACATATATTAGTGAACCATTGGCCAAGTAGAAGAGGTGGCGCTTTTATTTCTAATAACAAAAGAATTTGGGCCGCCACTGTATGTAAAAACATAATTGATAGCGTTTATCAAAAGGATTCGGAAGCAAAATTCATCGTTATGGGAGATTTTAATGATAACCCCAATAATAGTAGCCTTAAAAAACTTAAGCTCTACAATCCATTTCTTGCACTATTCAAAAAAGGCTTTGGAAGTATCGCCTATAGAGATAGTTGGAGTTTATTTGATCAAATCCTTATTAGCCCCAATTGGGCAACCTCAAAAACTCCAGAAGGCCTACCCGATTCCTTAGCCCCTTCATTAAAATTAAACAACTTAACCACTTACAAACCAATCATTTACACCAACCCCGACCTAATTGAAACCCAGGGCAAATACCGGGGATACCCCAAAAGAACCTATGATGGAGACCAATTTAGGGGTGGATACAGTGATCATTTCCCGGTTGCCCTAATTTTTAAGGCAAAAAATGACGAAAAACCTTTGAAATAGCCTACCTTCGCCGTCCCAAATCTGTTTTGGCAGATTCATCCCGCAAGTCGAGATGTCCACTGGGAAAAACCAATTATTTAACCAATAAATTCAAGTAATGAACAATTACGAATTAATGGTGATTTTTACACCGGTACTATCTGAAGATGATTTTAAATCAGCTCAGAAAAAATACCAAGACTTCATCAAAGAAAATGGTGGGTCTACAGTAGCCACCAATCCTTGGGGCCTAAAATCACTTGCTTATCCTATCGATAAGAAAACTACTGGTATCTACTGGATACTAGAATTCACAGCGCCAGCTACAGTGAATGAAAAATTGAAAATTCAATTTTTACGTGACGAGCAAATTATGCGTCACATGATTACCAAACTCGACAAGTACGCAGTTGAGTACAACCACATTAAGAGAAACGGCGGTTTCCCTGTTCACAAAGCAGTTGAGGCTTAATTAAATTTTTACCAACATGGCAAAGAATGAAATCAAATACCTTACAGCGATCAAACAGGAAAAACCTAAGAAGAAATTCTGTCGTTTTAAAAAGTATGGTATTAAGTATGTAGACTATAAGGATACAGACTTCTTAAAGAAATTCCTTAACGAACAAGGTAAAATGTTACCTCGTCGTTTAAGCGGTAACTCTTTGAAGTATCAACGTAAAGTTGCTGACGCTATCAAAAGATCCCGTCAGATGGCTTTGTTACCTTATGTAACTGATTTATTTAAATAGTAGATCAATATTAGTAAACCATCCCTAATCTCGCGGTCCAAATAAATAAGACCTCGGCGAGTGACAGCAGATAAAAATGCTGGGCTCTTGGGAACTAAAACAATTATTATGCAAGTTATCTTAATTAAAGATGTTGACAATTTAGGCGGTAAGGATGAAGTAGCAAACGTTAAAAACGGATATGCTCGTAACTTCTTATTCCCTACAAAATGTGCTGTAGAAGCTACTGCTTCTAATGTTAAGCAATTAGAAGAGCGTTTAAAAGTAAAAGCGAAGAAAGAAGCTGCAATGTTAGCTGAAATCAATAAAGTAATTACTGTTTTAACTGGTAGCCCAGTTAAATTAAAAGCTAAAACAGGCGCGAATAATAAAATATTCGGAAGTGTTACTTCTTTACAAGTTACTCAAGCTATCCGCGATCAAAAAGGATACGAAATTGATAGAAGAAGAATTACCATTCAAGATGATATCAAAGAATTAGGAACCTTTAAGGCAACTATTGACTTTGGCAATGGTCAAACAACTGATATTGAAATTGAAATAGGCGCTGAAGCTTAATTAGCCAAAGCCCTCTTATACGACCTTTTACACCCTAAAAAGTGCCCAAAACCCCTCTCGATACCTTCGGGAGGGGTTTTTTGTTGAATTTTAAGGCTATTTATCCACCTAAAATATTAAAAAAGTGTATAAATAATGGAATTCTATTAAATATACCTATCTTCGATGTCCTAATGGCGGATTTCTTCCATTAGTATTAGATCACTTAATTTAAAAGAACATGAACATTTATGTTGGAAATCTTAGCTGGAATATGACTAGCGAAGATCTTGAGAACTTGTTTACTCCCTTCGGTGCAGTAGCAAGTGCAAAAATTGTAACAGACAAATTTAACAACAACAGAAGCAAAGGCTTCGGTTTTGTTGAAATGGCTAACGACGACGAAGCTCGTGCAGCTATCAGTCAACTTCACGACACTGAAATGTTGGGTCGTAACATCGT
>CAMBEQ010000033.1 GCA_945865545.1 Sediminibacterium ginsengisoli
TGTTTATCTAAATTTTTATCTGCCAATAATTTTTTAACAATGATGCGTGCATAGTGTTGAGCCGCTGTAAAATCGGCATCAATACTTAAATCTAAAAGGCTAAATCCGATGCTAGGAATACTTTCAATAGAAGCTTCTAGTGCAGCTGACATAGTCCCAGAATAAATTACATTGATAGAGTGATTGGCGCCATGGTTGATGCCACTTAAACAAATAGAGGGCTTGCGGTGAAGTACTTTATCCACGGCTAATTTGACACAATCTACTGGCGTACCGCTGCAGGTATAAGCTTCCACCCCGTCAACAATATGTGCTTTTTGTAGTCTTAAATGATGTCCTAATGTAATGGCATGTCCCATGCCACTTTGAGGCTTGTCTGGGGCCACTACAACTACTTTGCCTAGGTCTTTGACAGCTTCTACTAAAGCTTTGATGCCAGGGGCACTTATGCTGTCATCATTCGTAATTAAAATCACTGGTTTTTCTACTTTCATCTTTGCCATAATGCAAGTTACCAAGATAGGCCCTCGCTACAAAATAAAGAAAATGCTAAAAATATTTGATAATACTAAATAATTTAGTATATTGCACTAAAATCATTAGTTATGTCATACGCAGGAAAAAATTTAAAGTACATCAGAAAGCAGCGCGAATGGACACAAGAAGAGTTGGCCAACCAACTTCAAATTAAGCGTTCTTTAGTGGGTGCTTATGAAGAAGAACGTGCCGAGCCTCGCTTGGAAGTAATGGAAACCATTTGTGCTAAATTCTCCATTAGTTTGGAGGAATTCTTATTTCAGGACTTAGCCCTTTTGAGTGCACAGGAAGGGGAATCAAATAACGGGTCCGGAAATAGTTATATGGAGCGTCGAAGAGCGCTAAAATCAGACAAGACCATTTCACTGTCTTCCATGGTAACTTTTGTACCGGTGAAAGCAGCAGCAGGTTATTTAGCAGGCTATGCCGATCCTGAATTCCTGGACGAACTAAATACTTTTACTTTACCTATGTTGGCACCAGGTGATTACCGTGCTTTTGAGATTATTGGAGATAGCATGTTGCCAACCCCAAGTGGCAGTGTTATTGTGGGAGAGAAAGTGGGTAGCTTTAAAGAGGTAAAAAATAGCAATACCTATATCGTTGTTTCGAATGCGGATGGGGTAGTGTATAAGCGTATTATTACGAACGACGACCGTACAAAAGAGGGAAATGAACACAATGAGAATAAGCTTACTTTATTAAGTGACAATCCTTTATACGAGCCATATCAAGTAAATGCCACCGATATTGTAGAGATCTGGAAAGCCGTTTATATCATACATAAAGCAGGAGCTCAGCCTATGTGGAATGTGGATCAATTGGCGGGCGTAGTGAACAATTTACAAGATCAAATAACTAGTTTAAAGAAAAAGTTGAATTAACTTATTGTATGTCTTTCAATATCAATGTATTGGTATATTTTATTTAAATAAAATTAAGTACTAATTCTATTCCCATTCAATGGTAGCGGGAGGCTTGCTGCTGATGTCGTAAACGACCCTGTTAATACCACGAACTTCGTTAATAATGGCATTGCTTACATGAGCCAAGAACTCGTAGGGTAAATGTGCCCAGTCTGCGGTCATACCATCCACCGAAGTAACGGCTCTTAGGGCAATGGTAAATTCATAAGTACGTTCATCACCCATTACACCTACACTTTTTACAGGTAGTAAAATGGTTCCTGCTTGCCATACTTTAGTATATAAGTCAAACTCTTTTAAGGCGTTCATGTAAATATGATCGGCTGCTTGTAATAGGGATACTTTTTCAGGAGTAATGTCACCTAATATGCGAATGGCCAGTCCTGGTCCTGGGAAAGGATGTCTATTAATTAAGTTGGGAGAAATACCCAATTCTAAGCCTACTTTTCTAACCTCATCTTTAAATAAATAGCGAAGGGGTTCCACTAGTTTAAGGTGCATCGTATCGGGCAAACCGCCCACATTGTGATGCGATTTAATGGTTTGAGAAGGGCCATGGACACTTACACTTTCAATCACATCTGGATAAATAGTTCCTTGTCCTAAGAACTTAGCTTCCAATACTTTAGAAGCTTCTATTTGAAATACATCTATAAATAGTTTTCCTATTATTTTTCGCTTCTCTTCTGGCTCAGACTTACCAGCTAAGGCGTCATAGAACATGTTTTTTGCATCAATGCCCTTCACGTTTAATCCAATGGACTTATAGATATCTAATACCTCTTGGAATTCATTTTTACGCAGTACTCCATTGTCTACAAATATGCCATGAAGACGATCTCCAATGGCTTTATGAATTAGGGTAGCAGCTACCGTACTATCCACGCCTCCGCTTAAGGCCATAATCACATGACTGTCTCCAATTTGAGCTTTTAGCTTGTCCACGGTTTCTTGAACAAAGGAAGACGGTGTCCAATTTTGATGGCAGCCACAGATCTCCACTAGAAAATTTTGTATCAGTTTTTTCCCTTCTGAGGAATGATATACTTCGGGGTGAAATTGGAAACCATGTAATGGATTGCCTGCGCCTTCTTTTTTTCTAAAAGCAGCTACTGGAATACTTTCGGTATCGGCTAATAGTTCAAAGTCATCTGGAAGTTGAGTAATGGAATCACTATGACTCATCCAAACCTGGCTATTATTGGGAATATTTTTAAATATAACATCGTCCTTTTGAATGCGTAATTGGGCACGGCCGTATTCTCTTTTATTTGATTTTTCTACCTTGCCCCCAAAGTTTTTAGCACTTAATTGGGCTCCATAGCAAATGGTTAATACGGGTAGCTTATCTACAATGGCTTTAATGTCTACATTGGGTGCATCTGCTTCATTCACACTGGCAGGGGAGCCGCTTAAAATGACTCCTTTTAAGGTAGTATCAAACTCTATGTTACTATTAAAGGGCTTAATCTCACAATACACATTGGCTTCTCTCACTGCACGTGCAATTAGCTGTGTATACTGGCTTCCAAAGTCGAGGATAAGTATCTTTTCAGTCATGGCGCGAAGATACATAAAAAAAATCCCGCCCCGAGTACTCGGGGCGGGATGGGTATAATTGATTAATTATTCTTAATTATCGGGAAACCGCTAACTAAGCAGTTGCTTTAACGGCAACGTGCTTGGCCAATTTGCTCTTTAAATTAGCTGCTTTATTTTTGTGGATAATACCACGTTTTGCTAATTTATCAATTTGAGAGATGATATTTGGTAACTTTTCGTTGTACGTTTTTTGATCGTCTACCACTTTTAATTCACGAATAGCGTTACGGGTAGTTTTACCATAATAACGATTGCTATCGCGACGTTTAGTTGCTTGTCTAATATCTTTTTTAGTAGCCGAGTGATTTGCCATGTATTATTTAATTTTCAGGAGGGCAAAGGTAAGGTACTTAAACAAATATTTAAAATTAAAAATGAAAAAAAACCAAAATCTACTTAAGATATTGATTATCAATTAATTATATATAATTCACTAGTACTTCTACACCAGCGATCCGCCTATTCATTTTTACAGTAAAAAATGGGGGGCTATTAAGGCATTAAGCAGATATTTGCAGGCCAAGTTTTTTCCAAAAAATGGACTTCCTTGCCTATGTACCATATCACGCATCAAAATATAGCCAATAAATTAATTGCTGAATACCAGGGTCCAACACCTTTGGCTTTGTATTTAAAAAAATATTTTGCTGCCAATAAAAAGCATGGAAGTAAGGATCGAAAAAGCATTAGTGCTTTGTGTTATGATCATTTTAGAAACTTAAGTGCTCAGTTTCCATTACAAGCGCTTATCTCTCCAATCATTGATATTGAAACATTTAAGCAATCTCATTTACAACAACCTTCATTATTTATTCGCATACGACCAGGTAAAAAAGAAGTAGTGGAGCAGGCTTTAAATAATGCATCCATTGTTTTTGAAATAATGAATGAGGCTACTTTTTCTTTTGCCAATACCACTTCTTTGCAAAAAGTCATTCAATTAAATAAAGACGCAGTCATACAGGATTTAAATTCTCAAGCATTGTCTAGTTTATTACAATTAATTCCAATAACAGAAAAGCCTTTGGTGGTTTGGGACGCTTGTGCAGCTAGTGGAGGGAAGTCAATTTTAATTAAGGATTATATACCTAATGCACAATTGCATGTTTCTGATATTCGTGAAAATATTTTATTCAATTGTGAGAAGCGCTTAAAAGAAGCAGGCATTCAAGCAGCCTCTTTGCAAGTGGTGGATATTACTTTGCCTTTTGCTATAAAAAAACAATTTGATTTTATATTTGCCGATCTGCCTTGTTCGGGCAGTGGTACTTGGGGGCGTACGCCAGAAAATTTAGTTGAGTTTACAGAACAAAAATTAGAAAGCTTTACGACACTACAATCAAAAATGCTTTATCATTTAACACCTGCTTTAAAAGTAGGAGGGTATTTATTGGCGGCCACTTGTTCTGTGTATAAAAATGAAAATGAAGACCAGATTCAAAAATTAATAGCTACTAATAAATTTAAATTAGTAGCTCAGCAATATTTTATTGGCTATGAAAAGCAGGCAGACACACTATTTGGGGCTTTGTTACAAAAAATAGCAGAATAATTTAATTCGCTATGGGAGCCTTGGGGATTAATAACCCACTTTGGATAATACCCCCAGCCACCACATCATCGCCTTCGTAAAATACTGCACTTTGTCCAGGTGCAATACTTTTTACATTTTCATAAAACCTAGCTTGTACTCCATTATTGGTATTGGATAAAGTGCAAAGTGCCCCTTCGTCTTTGTATCTTATTTTTGCCATCACCTCCATCGCATCATCCACATGATCGTATTTGATCCAATTTAATTTAGCCACCAACATGTCATTTTGGTCTAAATCGTTTTCGTCTCCAATCACCACCACATTTTTAATAGGATCAATCGATACTACATAAGCAGGTTTACCTAAAGCAATTTCCAATCCTTTTCTTTGTCCAATGGTATAAAAGGGATAGCCTTTATGTTTGCCTAATCTTTTTCCTTTGGTATCTAAAAACCATCCGCCATTTACTTTTTCTTCTAATCCATCTACACGTCTTTTTAAAAATCCACGATAATCATTATCAGGTACAAAGCAAATTTCATAGCTCTCACTTTTCTTAGCCAATTCGGGGTAGCCCATATCAATAGCCATTTGTTTGATGTCTTTTTTATGCATGCCTCCTAATGGTAAAATAGTTCTACTTAATAAATCTTGGTCCACACCCCATAAAACATAACTCTGGTCTTTAGTGCTGTCCAATCCTTTTGAAATTACATAACGGCCATTGGTATGTTGACGCACTTTTGCATAATGACCAGTGGCTATAAAATCACAGCCTAAGGCATCCGCTCTTTTTAACAAGGCCCTCCATTTAATATGAGTATTGCACATCACGCAGGGGTTGGGCGTGCGCCCTGCTAAATATTCTTCTACGAAGTTCTCAATTACAAAGTCGCCGAACTCCTCTCTAATGTCTAATATAAAATGTGGGAAGCCATTGTTAACTGCCGCTAGTCGGGCATCGTTAAAGGAGTCTATATTGCAACAACCTGTTTCTTTTCCGTTGGCATTGCTGGTGGCATAATCCCAGGTTTTCATGGTGATGCCTATTACTTCGTAGCCTTCGTTGTGTAGCATTAAAGCGGCTACTGTGCTATCGATACCGCCGCTCATAGCGACTAAAACCTTTCCTTTCTTACTCATAGTGTTTGGCCAGTTAAAAGTTGGCTTACCACAAAAGTAATTCATCCTATGCTAATTCGGAGATTGTTCATAAAATGGGCAAGTGTTTTGATTTCGAAAAACGAAAAAATACTATCTTCACTTTCAAACAATGATTATATAAAACGACTAAATAACAGAAAATGATAAAGTTACAAGTAATCGGAAATTTGGGTAAAGATGCCCTAGTGAATAATGTAAATGGTAAAACAGTTATTAATTTTAATGTAGCGCACACCGAACGTTATAAAGATGCACAAGGCAATCAGAAAGATAGAACTACCTGGGTAGATTGTTCTTATTGGACAGATCGTACGGCAGTAGCTCCTTATTTAAAAAAGGGAACACAAGTATATGTAGAAGGTACGCCAGATGTTAGATCCTATACTACTGCGGATGGTAGGAATGGTGCTTCTTTAACTTTACGTATTGTATCTGTACAATTATTGGGTGCTAAGCCTGCTGGAACGGGAGGTGTTTCAACAGATGCTTCTGGAAATTCATCAGACGCTAATAGCGCTAATAGTTATAGTCCAAGTTCAGGAACCTCCAATGGAAATGAAGAGGCACCTGTAGATGATTTACCTTTTTAGTATTGTATGTAAAAAGGTGGACTAACATTAGTTTGCCTCTAGTATTAATTAGTACTAGTTACTTTTTGAAAATAAGGGTCATTTTATGCCCTATTGTACTATTGCGTATTTACCTTTGAGCCTCGAAAAAAGAATCTTATGAAAATAATGAAGTTTGGAGGAACCAGTGTAGGCAAGCCGGAGCGCATGCATCAAGTATCACAATTAATTACACGCGATAAGGAAGGGACTATGGTTGTATTAAGTGCTTTGAGTGGGACCACCAATGCGCTAGTTGAAATAAGTAAAAGTTTAGCGTCTACTAATAAAAAAGCAGCTGTTGAAAAAGTGGAAACACTTGAAAAACAATATCGTGCTTTTATTTTGGAATTACTTTCTGGTGAGGTGCTTCGAGGAAAGGCCAATGAAATTATTACAGAACATTTTGAGTTTTTACGCATTACCCAAAAAATTTCTTTAAGTGATGCCTTAAATAAAGACATTTTAGCACAAGGTGAATTAATGAGCACCAAACTTTTTTCTTTGTATTTAGAACAAGAAAAAATTGACCATGTATTGTTACCGGCTTTAGATTTTATGCAATTAGATGCGAATGATGAGCCCGATTTGGCTGTGATAGAACAAAAGTTAAAAGAAATTTTAGCTGCTTATCCTACCAAAAAATTATTTGTGACCCAAGGTTATATTTGTCGCAATGTAAAAGGGGAAGTAGATAATTTAAAAAGAGGAGGTAGTGATTATACCGCTTCGCTCATTGCTGCTGCTGTGAAAGCGAGTGTTTGTGAAATTTGGACAGACATTGATGGAATGCACAACAATGATCCAAGAGTAGTAGATAAAACGGTGGCAATTGAGCAATTAAGTTTTGATGAGGCTGCGGAGTTGGCTTATTTTGGAGCAAAAATTTTACACCCCACTTGTATTTGGCCGGCCCAACTCGAAAATATCCCTGTTAAGTTATTAAATACCATACAACCTTCGGCCGCTGGAACGGTGATTAAAAAAGAAGCGGGTAGCGTAGGGGTGAAAGCAGTTGCTGCTAAAGACAATATCATTGCTATTAAAATTAAAAGTAGTAGAATGCTATTGGCGTATGGATTTTTAAGAAAAATATTTGAAGTATTTGAGAAATATAAGACCTCCATTGACATGATTACTACTTCGGAAGTAGCGGTGTCTGTAACCATTGATACGGATGTACACTTGGAGGAAATTTTAGCTGAGCTAAGTTTAATTGCTTCAGTTGAGGTAGAAAAAGATCAAACCATTGTTTCCATTGTAGGAAATGAAATTGCTAAAACAGAGTCGGTGTTGAAAAAATTATTTGACGCCATCAACGAAGTGCCCGTAACCATGGTAAGTTATGGTGGAAGCCATCACAATATTAGTTTGTTAATCCCTAGTACTTATAAAACCAAAACTTTACAGTTAATTAATAAAGGACTTTTCAATTTATAATTTTGCTTCAATTGAAATGAAGGCAGTGCGTCCATCAGCAGGCAATGCGCCTGGTCCAGGATAACCAGCTGCTCGTCTAGTAAAATAAATTTTATCTAATAAATTATTGATTCCTGCTTTTAATTGTAATTTTTTATACAACTTATAAGAGCAAGTTAAGTCTATAATTGAGTAGGAGGGAATAAGTCCAGTATTGCCATTGGCACTTGCAGCTATGGTATTATTTGCATCACTAAATGCGGAACCAACAAAATTGAATTGGGTGGTCATTAGAAATTTTTTGTAGCCATAACTGATACCCCCTCTAAAAATAGATGTAGGTGCGTTTTCCACTTTTTTACCTTTGGTATTCGCATCTTTATGATTACTGCTATAGGTGGCATTAGTATATGCATAGGAGCTAAATAAAATTAAATCTGTGAATTGACTATTTGAAAAAGCTCTAATTGGATTAAATTCAATATAAGTTTCAATTCCCTGACTACTACTAGCACCTACATTGGTGATGAGGCGGTAGTTGCCATTAACAGAGGAGATGGTGCCGACACGATTATTGTATTTCAAATAAAATCCACTAACATCAAATTGAATATAATTTTTTACTTTACCTCTATAGCCAATATCTAAATTATAGCCTTTAGCATCTTTTAGTTCAGGGTCAATCACATCTGTTGTTGGCGGTGCCTGTAAGTTTGCAAACTGAATAGGCCTATAGGCTTGTGATAAATTAGCATAGAATTCTGTACTTTTTGTAATATGGTATTCTGATCCAACTCCTGTAAGTATGAAATTTCTACTTCGAGTAATATTTTGTAAATTAATTGCTGTTCCATTAGTGTTTAAGCCATTTCTTCCTGCTGCGGAACCTTCTAGCCATTCATATCTAATACCAGGAATAAGATATAGCTTATCAGAAAATTTAAAAATATTTTCAATAAATGCAGCTGCATTAGATGACGCAAAACTTACATCTTTAGGATAAGTCCCTGAAATAGTGATATCGTAATTTGTTCCTGTACTACCAATGCCATCGGCTAATCTATAGGTATTACCTTTATACAATCTTATACCTCCTGCAATAGTATTTTTAAATTTTCCAATGGCATAATCACTTATGATTCTGCTTTCAATACCGAAGTTTCTATATTTGTCTAAATTAACCATCCTATTATTCAGTTGGTTGGTAGAAGGGTTGATACTATCTTTTACAGTGATTGGTTGTAAAAATCCTATGCTATTTCTATTTCCGATAGTTCCAAAAATTTTTGTATTCCATCGACTATGTTCATTTATTTCGTATTGGAGTATTATTGCCGGTGTCATCCATGTGATATCAAACCAGTTTCTATTTCTGAAGCTTTGTTGAGCATCTTGTTTTATTTGATCATCGGTTAAGCCGCCAGCTTGTTGACTTCTGATATGAGAATACATTAATTCAAAACTGAGTGAAAATTTATTTGTAAAATTATAGGTAATAGAACCGAAACCGGATTTTGTAAAAAATTGACTGTTATTTCTCCATCCATCTCCTTTTCTCTGATCAAAAAATGAATAGTAGTGCAATTTTCCTTGCTTGCCACCCACTGCAGTATAATTGTTAAATAATCCATTGCTTCCTATAGTTTGTTGTATCTCCAACTCGACAGGTTTATTTATTTCACTGCCATTCTTTAAAATATAGTTGATCATTCCACCAAATTGAGGGCCATATTGTAAGGCACTTTGACCTCTAACAATTTCAATTCTTTGTATTGCTTGCATTTGAGGATTATAATAAGCTTCAGGATAACCAAACGGATCAGCAGCTATATCATATCCATTTTGTCTAACATTAAATTCCCAACTTCTATTGGGACTTAAACCCCTTGCCGCAATGCCAATTTGAATTCCGCTTGGGTCACTCTCCCAGATGTGAATTCCTGGTATTTTTGCTAGTACTTGCCGCATGACGTTATTTGAAATATTCCCTTGAACATTTTCAAGCACAATCAAAGCATTCTTTTTACCCGCATAAATGGTAGTTCCAACAATTTCTGGTATTTGTTGGTAATCGCTTTTGCTATTTCTGCCCACAACAGTGATGTCTGGCAATTCTTTCCATTGCAAACTATCCTGAAATTTATTCTGTGCATTAATAGTTTGTACTATAATACAAATGAAGGAAATAGTTAGGCTTATTTTATGTATCATACTTTTAGAGATGCAAAAATAGAATCATTTGTAAATGCTCATTTTTGAAATCAGGAAAAGTGATTTATGTTATACGGAAAAATAAAAAGGCCCCGATAAATCGAGGCCTTAATAAATAGTAAAAAAATCAAATGGAGTATTATTTATCTAATTTGATATTTTATAAAATTATATAAATAGTAAAAAATCATTAGATAAACAACAACGCATCTCCATAACTGAAGAAGCGGTATTTATCTTTAATGGCTTTTTTATAGGCTTCCATAGCAAGCTCATAACCTGCAAAAGCGCAAGACATAATTAATAAGCTGGTTTTTGGTAAATGGAAATTAGTCACTAAACTATCTGCGATATTAAAGTTGTAAGGAGGGTGAATGAAATGATTCGTCCAACCTTCTGCTGGTTTTAATAAACGTTGAGCGGTAACACTACTTTCCATTGCACGCATTCCGGTTGTTCCAATAGAACATACACGGCGACCATTTTGTTTAGCAGTATTGATAATCTTACAAGCTTCCTCATCTATCTTAAAATATTCGGCATCCATTTTGTGTTTGCTTAAATCTTCTACTTCAATAGGTCTGAAAGTACTAAGGCCAGTATGCAAGGTTACTTCCGCAAAACGAATTCCAATAATTTCACATCTTTTAATTAATTCTTTACTAAAGTGTAAACCTGCAGTAGGGGCAGCAACAGCACCTTCATGCTTTGCGTAAACTGTTTGGTATCTTTCTTTATCTTCTTCGTCTGGTTTACGTTTGATGTATTTAGGCAAAGGTGTCTCTCCTAAAAATTCTAACATTTTTCTAAATCCTTCATCATCGCCTTCCCATAAAAAACGAATAGTTCTTCCGCGGCTAGTAGTGTTGTCAATGACTTCGGCCACTAATTCTTCGTTTTCACCGAAATACAATTTGTTGCCTACACGAATTTTTCTTGCGGGATCAACAATCACATCCCATAAACGGTTGGGCTTGTTCAATTCTCTCAATAAAAAAACTTCAATTTTGGCACCTGTTTTTTCCTTACGTCCATACATTCTTGCAGGAAAAACTTTGGTGTTATTTACTACAAATACATCTTTGTCATCATAATACTCTAATAAGTCAGAGAAATGACGATTTTCCATGTGGCCGTTTTGACGGTTAACCACCATGAGCCTGCTATCCTCTCTTCTTTTAGTAGGATATTGAGCAATTAAGTTTAAAGGTAGATCGTACCTAAATTGGGAAAGTTTCATTTGTGTCTATTTTAAATGATAGCCACATTAAGTTTACTACAGCCTTACGGGGCAGTTCGCTTCATGTTACGGCATGAAAATTATGGACGCAAATGTACAACATAAGCAGTAATTTTGTTTACATAAGATTCACACCTAAAATTGGGCAATTAGGGGCAAAATAACTAAATTTGCAAACAATTGTTAGTTTTAGGATTTATTGATTTTAAATTAGTTAAACTATGTTGAGAGCGCGCTGGTGGAAAATATTATCCATCATTTTATTATTATACACTTGTACTTATGGCTTTTTAGTTAAAGTGCCCAAATTGGACGACCGACTGCAAGAATCCATTAGAAACTTTTTCTTTCACGTGCCTATGTGGTTTGGTATGATGATTCTATTATTTGTATCCTTAGTATATGCTATTAAATATTTAAGAAGTGCAAGTCCTGTTCATGATGTGTATTCCATGGCCTATGCTTCTATAGGTTTGTTATTTGGATTTTTAGGAATTATCACAGGTGCATTTTGGGCCAATTACCAATGGGGTAGCCCTTGGGTAGGTGATCCAAAACAAAATGGAGCAGCCATTGCCTTGCTTATTTATTTCGCCTATTTTGTATTAAGAGGAAGTTTAATAGATACAGAAAAAAAAGCAAGACTTTCTGCGGTATATAATATTTTTTCATTTTTCATGTTGTTTCCAACTCTTTGGATTTTACCAAGGCTAACTGAATCCCTACATCCAGGTGGACAGGGTAGCGATGGCAATCCGGGGATTAATGGGAAAGACATGTCCGCTAATATGCGTACTGTTTTTTATCCAGCAGTGATAGGTTGGACTTTATTAGGTGTATGGGTTAGCACATTACATATTAGAGTACAATTACTAAAATTAAATAAAGAGGGGTTATTATAAATTAAAATTTAAAATTCAATTATATGTTTCAATTATTACAATCAAATACAATTAATAACAACAGCATCATGGCGCAAGAAGGAAAGATTTATTTAGTGATGACGGTTGTAAGTATAATTTTAATTGGTCTTTTTATTTATGTCGCAAGCATAGATAAAAAAATAACGCAGTTAGAGAAATAATTTTCTGGTAAAATATTCAAATTCATCTTAAATATCCATAACATGTCAGATAATAATGAATACAGTTTTTTTAAAAGTGTAGAAAGAAGTTTTGACAAAGCAGCAAAATTTACTACTTGGGAGATTGGTATCTTAGAACAAATTAAAGCTTGTAATAGTATTTACAGTATGCGTTTCCCCGTTAAAATGGATGACGGACATATTGAAGTAATAGAAGCCTATCGCGTACAACATTCTCAACATAAGTCACCTTGTAAAGGGGGGATACGCTTTAGCATGGCAGTGAATCAGGATGAAGTGATGGCTTTGGCTGCATTAATGACTTATAAATGTGCTATTGTAAATGTGCCATTTGGCGGTGCTAAAGGTGGAATTAAAATAAGCCCAAGAAGTTTAAGTACCTATGAGTTGGAAAAAATTACAAGACGTTATACTTCCGAATTAGTGAAGAAAAATTTTATAGGTCCAGGCATTGATGTTCCAGCTCCTGATTATGGAACCGGCGAGCGGGAGATGGCCTGGATAGTGGACACTTATCAATCATTAAAACCGGGAGAAATTGATGCTGCTGGTTGTGTAACCGGCAAGCCTATTTCTTTAGGGGGTGTTAGAGGCAGAAAAGAAGCAACAGGATTAGGTGTATTTTTTGGAGTAAGAGAAGTTTGCTTAATGCCAGAGGTAATGAAAAAGCAAGGATTAACTGTTGGTATAGAAAATAAAAAAGTGGTAGTACAAGGCTTAGGCAATGTGGGCTACCATTCTGCAAAATTCTTTAGAGAAAATGGAGCAATTGTTATTTCCATTGCCGAGTTTGAAGGTGCGATATATAATGCTGCCGGATTAAACGAAGAAGAAGTTTTTCAACACCGTAAAAAAACAGGAAGTATTTTAAATTTTCCAGGTGCTACCAATTTGAAAAACAGTGGCGACGCTTTAGAATTAGACTGCGATATTTTAATTCCTGCTGCTTTAGAAAATGTAATAGACAAAAACAATGCACCTAAGATAAAAGCAAAAATAATAGGGGAGGCGGCCAATGGTCCTTTAACGCCAGAAGCGGATGATATTTTAGCTGCTAAAGGGATTTTAGTAATACCTGATATGTATTTAAATGCAGGCGGAGTAACCGTATCCTATTTTGAGTGGTTGAAAAATTTAAGCCATGTAAGATATGGTCGATTAGAAAAAAGATTTACCGAAAATGCCAATATCAATATCTTAAATCAGATTGAAGAGTTAACAGGTAAAAAAGTGACGGAGTCTGAAAAAGAAATTATTGCGCATGGTCCTGATGAAATAGATTTAGTACATAGTGGATTGGAAGAAACCATGATTAATGCAACGAGAGAAATTATGGATATTTGGAAAGCCAATCCTACTATTCCTGATATGCGCACTGCTGCCTATGTATGTGCCATTAATAAAGTGGGTACTTCTTATGCGGAATTAGGAATATTCCCTTAATAGAAAAAGAAAATTTATTTTTATAAGTAATCGGGGAAATTTTGCAATGCGTGCAGTTTCCCCGATTCTATTTTAGCCCCAAGTGTTTCATGCCCATTAGATATAAATAAGTATTGTGCAGTGAGTGCTTGTTGGTATTGTAAAATTTGCAACATTGTAGTTTCGTCTAATTTTACTTTTGCTTCTTTACATTCTATAATCATCCAAGGGGCGTCATTTTTATACACTACAATATCAAAACGTTTGGTTAGTTCGCCTAATTGAATAGATTTTTCAACAGCGATTAAGCTTGATGGGTATTTACAGCTTTGTATTAGGTATTGTAAAATGTTTTGTCTTACCCATTCTTCTGGGGTAAGTACTACCCATATTTTTCTAAAGGGGTCAAATACTTGATCCTTTCCATTATTGGATTTTATTTTAAAAGGGTAGCTGGGATAATGGAGTACTATCATTTAAATTAAAATTCGTATTTTTATATAATACTTATGTCAAAGATAAGCAGGTAATCCTTAAAATTGAATTGTATGAAAACAAAAGAAGAGATCGTAGAGAATTGGTTACCAAGGTATACGGGAGCTAGCTTAGACCAATTAGGTCGTTTTGTACTATTGACCAATTTTAGCAATTATGTAAATAGGTTTGCCGAAATGCATAAGGTAGAAGTCATTGGAAAAGACAGACCCATGCAATGTGCTACGGCGGATGGCATTACCATTATTAATTTTGGAATGGGTAGTCCAGGTGCTGCAACTATTATGGATCTATTAACTGCCATTCAACCTGAAGCAGTTTTATTTTTAGGGAAATGCGGGGGACTTAAAAAACGAAACAAAATAGGAGATTTAATATTACCTATTGCTGCTATAAGAGGAGAGGGAACTTCCAACGATTATTTTCCTCCCGAAGTTCCAGCCTTACCAGCCTTCGCATTACAAAAAGCCATCTCTACGACCATTCGCGATAACAATGTAGATTATTGGACTGGAACCGTATATACCACCAATAGAAGAGTTTGGGAGCATGATGAAAAGTTTAAAGAATACTTAACCGATATACGAGCTTACGCTATTGATATGGAAACGGCTACTATTTTTACAGTCGGTTTTTATAATAAAATTCCTACAGGCGCTTTATTATTAGTGAGTGATTCTCCGATGGTACCAGAAGGCGTAAAAACAGAAGCAAGCGATAGTGTGGTCACCGCTCAATTTGTAGAAAAACATCTTAGAATTGGAATTGAATCTTTAAAGCAACTTATTAATAACGGTCAAACCGTACGTCATCTTCAATTTTAGACTTACTCTTTCCATAAAAAAGGAAATAGGATATAAGATAGTGCAACGATCATAATATCAAAGCCACACAATAATCCAACTAGTTCAGGTAATCCATTTTGTACCACATCAGCAAAAGCGATATTGGCTATTTTCATTAACAACATGAGTTGAGGAATAATTAAAGGGAAACCTAATATAGCCATGATGGCCGAAGGTTGTTGCGCTTTGGAAGCAATGGCTGCTAAAAAGCTAAATACCAAACTCAAGCTAATGCCACCTAAGCAACTCATGCCAAAAAACAAAAGAGCATGCTCTAGTGGGTTGCCTAATAACAAGATAAATAAAAGTAAACTAAGTCCACTCATCAAACACATGAGTAAGCTATTGTATATTAATTTAGAAAAAATAAAATGAACAGGATGTGCAATGGTATAAAAATAAAGCATTCTACCACGGCCTTCTTGCAAAAAGCTTCTTGCCACTGTGTTGATGCAAATAAATAAGAGGGTCACCCAAAAAAGGCCATTCCACACGTTATCATCAGGCTGTCCCATGGTTAAATAAATAACAAAAGTGGTGGAAGCGATGTATAATAATATACCAAAAAAAGTATACTGTTGCCTAAACTCAAGCAAGGCATCTTTTTTAAAAAGGGTATATATGGATTTAATAGAAGTCATTATTTACTGGCGCATATTCTACAACGAGGTTCATAATTATTTTTTTCGCCTAACACGACAGTTCCTTCTTCATCACTAGTTCTATAGGAGATATTGGCTAAGTGACCACATTTAACACATATAGCATGTAATTTAGTAATGAAATCTGCAATAGCCAATAATTGTGGCATAGGGCCAAATGGATTTCCTAAATAGTCCATATCCAATCCCGCAACAATGACTCTTTTACCTTGCATCATTAAGTTTTCACAAACTTTAATAATACCCGTATCAAAAAACTGTGCTTCGTCAATTCCAATTACATCTGCATCACCTACTAAGTTTAAAATATCATTGGCATCTTTTACAGGAATAGAAGGTATTGAATTCGCATCGTGGCTGACCACTTTGTTTACATCAAAACGGGTATCAGTGATTGGTTTATAAATAGCTACTTTAAGATTGGCTATTTTAGCTCTTTTTAATCTTCTAATAAGCTCTTCTGTTTTACCACTAAACATACTTCCGCCAATAACTTCTATCCAACCTCTTCTTTCTCCAGTAATATTCTGTTCGATAAACATATATAATAATTAATTGTAAGCTTTATTTTTAAAAAGGATTACTGTTCAAAAGTAAACAATCCTAAGTTAATAGTTGGCGGTCTTTAATAAATTGAATTGTTTTATGGGTAGCACCCGCATGCTGAGTAATATATTTTCTAGCTTGGGAACATGCTTCTTCGTATTTCTGTTCATTGGAAATCATTGATTGGACAAGTACAATTAGTTCATTTGCGCTTTTGATTTTAAATCCACCCACTGCTTTCCTAAGTCCCACTGCCTCAATATACTTTTCATCGTTTTCTCCCCAAATTACGGGTTTGCTAAAAGCGGCAGGCTCTAATACATTGTGCACTCCTTCTTTTCCAAAGCCGCCACCTACATAACTTATAAAAGCATATTGGTATAAGTTTCTTAAAATACCTATTTGATCTATGATAATAATGGTGGGAGATGTAAAATGTTGATGAGAATTTTGTAATTCAGTCAACGTAATGGCACTAGGAAAATGAAGCTTACACTGTTTAATAGAGAGTGGATCCACATGATGCGGCACAATCATCCAATTTATTTTCTTAAAACTTAAAGTAGCTTTTGCTAAAATTATATGGTCCTCTTTCCAGGTACTACCTGCAATAATAATTTTATTTGGACTTAATTTATTCATCCATTCAAATTTAGTAACAGTGCTGGCAGTAATAACTACTCTATCAAATCGGGTATCGCCGGTAATTTCTACATTTAAATTTGGTTGTGTATTTTTAATTAAATCATAAGAAGATTTATCTTGAACTAATATACCAGTAAAAAGAGACAGCATTTTTTTGTAAAAGCCACCGTAAAATTGAAAGAAAATTTGCGTCGGTCTAAAAATGGCAGAAGCGAGTAAGGTTGGAATTTTTTGTTGTTTAGCTTCTTGTAAGTAGTAATACCAAAATTCATATTTTATAAATACAATTAATTTGGGCTGTACTAAATTTAAAAATTGATTTGCATTTTGTACACTGTCAAATGGCAGGTAAGTAATAAAATCTGCAGCTGGATCATTTTTGCGATGCATATATCCGGAAGGGGAAAAAAAGGTTAACCAAATTTGATGTTGTGGGTATTCCTTTTTTAGTTTTTCGATAATGGGTAATCCTTGTTCAAATTCTCCATAAGAAGCACAATGAATCCATATAATAGGTTGTTGGATAGAGGGAGCTAATTCATTAATTTGATCCCAAACCTCATTTTGTCCTATTGTCCATTGTTTTGCTTTTTCATTAAAAGGGCTAATGAATCGGGCAATTAATGGGTACAACCATAAAAAGACTTTGTATAAATACATAGGACAATTTCTGTAAGGCAAAAATCAATAAAAAACTGCACATAAATCCAATTTGTTTTGAAAGCGCTAATCGGTGTCAGAAATGGGTTGAATTAGCCTTTTTATTGTAAATTTGCCCAAATTTAAAGGATGCGAAAAATTCAAATGGTCGATACTAAAAATCAGTATTTGGCCATCAAACCCGAAGTAGACCAAGCCATTCAAGAAGTATTGGATAGTGCTGCCTATATCAATGGGAAGGCAGTGAAAGATTTTGCTCAAAATTTAGCTACTTATTTAGGTTCAGATTATGTAATTCCTTGTGCCAATGGCACCGATGCTTTACAAATTGCGATGATGGCATTAGGATTGGAACCTGGTGATGAAGTCATAACCCCTTCATTTACTTATATCGCTACCACCGAAGTGGTGGCCTTGTTAAAATTAAAGCCCGTTTTTGTAGAAGTAGATCCAATTACATTTTGTATGGATGTCGAAAGTTTAAAAAAAGCAATTACACCCAAAACAAAAGCTATTGTGCCGGTGCATTTATATGGACAAGCTGCACCTATGGAACAAATTATGGAAATTGCAAAAGCCAACAATTTATATGTGATAGAAGACAATGCGCAGGCCATAGGTTGTGATTATACTTTTTCAAATGGCTTTACCAAGAAAACAGGAACCATTGGACATATTGGTGCTACTTCATTTTACCCAAGTAAAAACTTAGGTGCTTTTGGAGATGGAGGGGCCTTGTTTACCAATGATAAAGTGTTGGCCGATAAAATGACGATGATTGCCAATCACGGACAATCTGCAAGGTATTATCATGATGTGGTGGGTTGTAACTCAAGATTAGATTCCATTCAAGCGGCAATTTTAAATATTAAATTAAAACATTTAGATAAGTATAATGGGGCTAGGCAAAAAGTAGCTAATTATTATAATGCAGCTTTTGCTAATGTGAAAGAAGTGATTACGCCTGGGATAGTGAATTATTCAACCCATGTGTATCATCAATACACCATTCAATTAATGGGAGTGGATAGAGATGCTTTTATTGCACATTTGGCATTGAAAGAAATTCCTTGCATGATTTATTATCCAGTACCCGGTCATTTACAAAAAATGTTTGGTGAGCAGAAAAACATTAATTGGAATTTGCCTGTGACGGATCAATTAACAACTTGTGTATGTTCCTTACCGGTCCATACCGAAATGGAAGAAGATCAATTAGCTTATATTGTAGCGGGTGTAAAATCATTTTTTAATTAAAATATAATTAGATGAAAATTACTGTAGTTGGAACTGGGTATGTAGGATTGGTCACTGGAACTTGTTTTGCAGAAACTGGAAACAAAGTAACCTGTGTCGATATTGACAAGTCAAAAGTAGATAAATTAAGTAATGGACAAATTACTATTTATGAGCCTGGATTAGAGAAAATATTTTTAAGAAATATTAAAGAAGAGCGCTTAACTTTTACCACTGAATTAGCAACGGCCATTGAAGGTGCTGAAATTATATTTTTGGCTTTGCCCACTCCTCCGGGGGCGGATGGCAGTGCCGATTTAAAATATATATTAGGAGTAGCCGATCAATTAGGTAAAATTTTAAAAGACTATAAAGTAATTGTTAATAAAAGTACTGTTCCAGTTGGTACTGCAGATAAAGTGAAAGCAGCCATTGCTAAAAATTATAAGGGAGCATATGATGTGGTGAGTAATCCTGAATTTTTAAGAGAAGGAGTGGCAGTGGATGATTTTATGAAACCGGATCGTGTAGTGGTTGGAACAAAATCGGATAGAGCTAAAAAAGTGATTAGCGAATTATATGCCCCTTTTGTAAGGCAGGGGAACCCTGTAATTTTTATGGACGAGCGTAGTTCGGAGTTAACCAAATACGCAGCCAATTCATTCTTAGCGACTAAGATATCTTTCATGAATGAAATTGCACAATTGTGTGAGCGCATGGGAGCAGATGTAGATATGGTAAGAAGAGGCATAGGCAGTGATGATCGAATTGGGAAGCGTTTTTTATTTCCAGGCATTGGGTATGGAGGATCTTGTTTTCCTAAAGATGTCCAAGCATTAATTATGTCCTCTGATGAAGTAAAATATGACTTTGAAATTTTAAAAGCAGTTGAAAAAGTAAATGCGAATCAAAAATTACATTTAGTAGATAAAATTAAGGCCTATTACCAAGGAGATTTAAAAGGCAAGCAAATTGCGTTATGGGGATTGGCTTTCAAACCCAATACGGATGATATAAGAGAAGCCCCAGCATTGAGTATCATTGAGGCTTTAACAGCTATGGGTGCTGCTATTACTTCCTATGACCCAGAAGCCATGCCTAATGTAAAAGCACAAATAGGAGATAAAATTAAATATGCCACCAATCAATATGAGGCATTGAGTGGTGCCGATTTTTTAATTATTGCTACAGAATGGAGTGAGTTTAGAACACCCGATTTTGAAAGAATGGAAAAAGAGATTAAGCATAAAATAATATTTGATGGTCGTAATCTTTTCGAAGTTTCCAAAATGAAGGAATTAGGGTATCATTATGAAAGTATAGGAAGAGCAGACTCGAATCAATAAAACACGGTTAATAACACAAACGCCATGAGCCAAAAAAGAATTTTAATAACAGGTGCTGCCGGATTTTTAGGATCACATTTATGTGATCGTTTTATTCAAGAAGGATATTATGTTCTGGCTATGGATAATTTAATTACGGGCGATATCAATAACATTGCACATCTTAGAAGCAATACCAATTTTGAATTTATTCATCATGACGTTACCAAGTTTATCGAACTAGAAGGGGAGCTTGATTATATTTTACATTTTGCTTCTCCAGCAAGTCCTATAGATTATTTAAAAATTCCCATTCAAACCCTAAAAGTGGGGGCGATGGGTACACATAATTTATTGGGACTAGCCAAAGCGAAGGGAGCTAGAATTTTAGTAGCTAGTACCAGTGAAGTATACGGCGATCCTTTAGTGCATCCGCAAACAGAAGAATATTGGGGCAATGTAAACCCAGTAGGGCCAAGGGGAGTGTATGACGAAGCAAAACGTTATATGGAATCCATCACCATGGCCTATCATACATTTCATCAGGTGGAAACTAGAATCATTCGAATCTTTAATACTTATGGGCCAAGAATGCGTTTGAATGATGGCCGTGCGTTGCCTGCATTTATTGGTCAAGCATTAAGAGGGGAAGATATGACGGTGTTTGGAGATGGTTCTCAAACAAGAAGTTTTTGTTATGTAGATGATTTAGTAGAAGGAATTTATAGATTGTTGTTAAGTGATTATGCGCAACCAGTGAATATTGGAAATCCAAATGAAATAAGTTTAAAAGATTTCGCAGAAGAAGTTTTAAAATTAACTGGATCAGGTGTTAAAATAATTTACAAGCCACTTCCTATTGATGATCCTAAGCAAAGACAACCTGATATTACTAAAGCAAGAACCATTTTAGGATGGGAACCAAAAGTAGATCGTGCCGAGGGCTTAAAGAAGACCTACGATTATTTTAAAGCCTTACCCCCTAGCGAGTGGACGAAATTGCCTAAAGAATTTATTTCTAAATAATGGCTATAAAAAAAATTTTAGTAACAGGAGCCAATGGTCAATTGGGCTGGGAATTAAGCCAGTTGGCTGCTACTTATCCTGCTTTTGAATTTATTTTTTTAGATCGTACTGGCATGAACTTATCCCAGCCAGCTTCTTTCGAAACCATCATTACTCAATTATCACCTGATATAATTATCAATACAGCAGCCTACACCGCTGTGGACAAAGCTGAGACAGAAAAAGAATTAGCGCATACAATAAACGCATTGGCAGTGGGGGCTTTAGCTGGCATTGCAAAACAAAAAGGAATTCGTTTTATTACTTATTCAACCGATTATGTATTTAGTGGTGTTTCAAGCACCCCTTTTTTACCTGATACGCCATTGGAGCCTATAAATAGTTATGGCAGTTCAAAAGCGGAAGGTGAAAAATTAGCGTTAGCAGAAAATGAGGCAAGTATTATTATAAGAACTTCATGGGTATTTAGTAGTCATGGTAATAATTTTGTAAAAACCATGATTCGATTAATGAAAGAAAGAGCGCAACTGAAAATTGTTGCAGATCAACAAGGCCGTCCAACTTATGCGCGCGATTTAGCCATGGCAACTATTAAAATAATAGAAGCGTTGAACGCTGGAAAAAAAATACAGGGTGTTTATCACTATTCCAATTCGGGCGCAACCACTTGGTATCAATTTGCAGCAAAAATAAAAGCATTGGCTGGTCTTTCTTGTGAATTGATAGCTATTACGACTGCTGAATTTCCGACGCCAGCAGCAAGACCAGGCTATTCTGTATTAGATACCCATAAAATAGAAAATGAACTTTCAATTGCTATACCGCACTGGGAAACATCTTTAGAACAGTGTATTCAAAAATTGAGTTAAGAATTTATGAATAAAGAAGCCTTATTAAAAGAATTAAGTGGGTCAACCTATGTGATGATCAAGCCATCAACTTTACATGGCATTGGCGTTTTCGCCATTAGAGATATTCCTAAAGGCACAAAAAATATTTTTTCTCAAGGAGTGGGGGAATGGATTAAAGTAAGCAAGCAAGAAGTGGATGCGCTTCCTCAGCATTCCAAGGATCTAATTGAAAATCATTGTTTATTTGATGAGGATCATTATTTTATTCCTGATTATGGTTTTAAGTTGGTGGATTTAGTTATTTATTTAAATCATTCCGATTCACCCAATGTTATTTCATTAAATGAAGGAGAGGAGTTTGAAGCCCTTCGAGATATTGCCTGCGGAGAAGAATTATTGGTGGATTACGGTACCATCGTTGAATGCGAGGAGTAGCCATCCGTTCACTCGCCATCTCATTTAGGATCCTCTGACGGGAGTCATTTTATTTTTCCAATTTCCTAACCAACATCATAGATTAAGGTATTACCCTTTTCTAGCTTTATGAAAATGAAAAGCTATGAAAAACAAAGTACTTATTGCGGTAGATTTAAGTGAATCTTCTGAAGCAGTCATCAATAAAGGAATTGAGTTGGCCATTAAAATGAATGCAACGGTTAAGATTATTTCCATTGTACCCATTTATGTTGATTACTTGCAATCTCAGATGGCACTGGTGCCCACATCATGGGATGAAATTTATACTGCTCAAAAAGAAGCTGCATTAAAAGAATTAACACTGGTGAAAGAAAAACATAAAGAAGTAGCAATGGACATTGCTGTTGAAATTGGTAATCCTAAGTACGACGTAATAGAGCAAGCTAAGAAAGAAGAAGCCAATTATATGGTAGTAGGTACCCATGGGCGAACTGGTTGGTCGCATGCGTTGATTGGTAGTACTGCAGAATATATTATTAGACATAGTAGCATTCCGGTATTAGTGGTTCCTATGAAGAAGGGAAGTTGACGTATAAATACTTCGTTTAAGTCGTAGATATTCATTTATTTTTATTTGTAAATACGTATCTATTTTATATATTTGTACGTACAAATTATTACTATGGATACTAAATTGACCATTAAATTAGACGAGCATATTATAGAAAGAGCAAAGAAATATGCTAAAGAAAGAAACACAAGTTTGTCAAAGCTTGTGGCTAACTACTTTGATAAAATATCAATGGAGAGTGTCGTAGAAGAGGAGATAACTCCTTTGATAAAAAGCTTAAGTGGTATTGTTCCGCATATTAGTGAGAAAGATGAAAAAGAAGCTTATGCTATATACTTAAAAGAAAAGTACAAGTAATGGACATGCTTTTTTTAGATACCAATATTATATTGGATTTGGTTTCGCCTCGCCCCCCGTTTAGTTTATTTGCTCAAAAATTATTTTCAAAAAGTCAGAGGTTAAATATGGGCATTTACGCTTCTGCATTGTCTTTCCCAAATATAAATTATCTTTTATCTAAGGTTACTAATAAAGAAACTGCTAAACAAGTTTTATTAAAAATTAAACCTTTAATAACCATTTTACCACTCACTGATAAAATTATTCAATTGGCTTTAGCATCTGATTTTAATGACTTTGAAGATGCAATTCAGTATTATACCGCGTTGGAAAATAATATTACAACACTTATAACAAGAGATTTGAAGGATTTTAAAAAAGCCAATATAAGGGTAATGACTTCGGAAGAGTATTTGAATTTGAATTAACCTTGGTTTGTAATTTATTTTATCGAACTATTTTACTCGCATAAAGCTCCATTCAAACGAGCTTGATGGATGGACCTCGCTTTACTCGGTCATCCTTTCAATGGGAAAAGTCCAAAGAGGATGGACCTCCTTTCAGTCGGTCATCCTTTCAATGGGAAAAGCCCAAAGAGGATGGACCTCCCTTCAGTCGGTCATCCTTTCAATGGGAAAAGCCCAACATAAAATAAAGAAGCTACAAAGGCAGTTCGAAGAACTGCCTTTGTTTTTTTATACCCTCGATCGCAAATTGCTGCGCAATTTTATCAATGCATCTCCAATACAAAAATCAAGCAAGCTTGTTTTTGCCTTGTCGATACATTGAGCTCGTTTCACTCGCTGCGTCTCGGGCATAAAAAAACCATCCCGAATTATCGGAATGGCTTCTTTTTTCTTTGGTTGCCCGACCTGGATTCGAACCAAGACAAACTGCACCAAAAACAGTCGTACTACCATTATACTATCAGGCAATCCTATGCCATTCTTAGAATGGACTGCAAAAATAGGGTTCGGCGTAAAATTTTCCAA
>CAMBEQ010000034.1 GCA_945865545.1 Sediminibacterium ginsengisoli
ACAGGCCTGCCTTCTCTCTCGACCAAAATGGAAGTTAATTCACTGAATTAAGCAGCCATGGCAAAATTTGCTTCGCCTTTTGATTGTTTGGTATTCAGATTAAAGTGCTAATTACCCAACGCACTGCATGCTTACCCCAACCGCTACGATTGCTGTCAAAACCATACGACCCCATTATCCCCAAAGGGAAATAAAATCTTTAGAACCTACAAAATTACAACTAATTCTTGGATTACTTAAACAAACGCCAAAAGTCCAATCCCAAGGCATAAAACATAAGGCCAAACATGAGAAGCATACCCACAATTTGAGCATATTCCATAAACTTATCGCTTGGCTTTCTGCCCGTAATCATTTCAAACAATATAAATAAGGCATGTCCACCATCCAATGCTGGAATAGGAAGCACATTCATAAATGCTAATATAATAGAAAAGATAGCCGTTAAAGTCCAGAATTTTTCCCAATCCCAAGTGGATGGGAAGGTATTGCCTATACTAATTAAACTTCCTAAAGAATCATTCGGGTTTACTTTGCCCGTGAATATTTGTTTAATGCCCGTAATGTAATTGTCTAAAGTGCTATAGCAACGATTTGCACCTTCTGGAATTGCTTCTAAAAAACTAAAGTTTTTATGTTCTGTTTTAAATAAGGCATAAGGTAATTTTACAAACAAGCCTATTTGTCCCGAACCATTTATTAAAGCTTTTACGAATACGGTATCATTTCCTCTCTTCGCTGTCACAAGCACTATAGAATCAGCAAACTTTTTCTTTACTTCTAAAAATTCAAATTGATATTGAATACTTTCATTATTCATTTTTAATAAAGTATCCTCTTTATTAAAGGCCCCATTTAAAACTACAGCCGACTTTCCCACTGAATCTATCACCACAGGTATTCGAGGGGTAACAAAGGGACTGGTTTTTTTAAATTTAGCAATGGCACTTGATAAGTTGGCTGGAATAGTTAAGGATATCAAACTATCTCCTCTTTTTACTTGTAATGTTTTAGGATTAGTTAAAATTAATTTCCCTTCCAAAGCGTCAAAATTGTCCAACTCTTTTTGGTCTAAAGACACAATAATATCCCCTTCTTTAATGCCCATATTACTCGCAAGTTCACTTGGATGCACTCCATAAATAACATTCTTTGCAGGCAAATTATCTTCCCCCCAATAAAAAGAAATTCCTATAAATATAACAATCGCTAACACTACATTCACAAACACCCCACCTAACATTACAATTAATCTTTGATAAGCAGGCTTCGATCTCAGTTCCCAGCTTTCTGGTGGCAATTTCATTTGTTCTTTATCCAAGCTTTCATCAATCATGCCAGCAATTTTCACATAGCCACCAAAAGGAATCCAGCCGATACCGTATTCTGTTTCGCCAATTTTCTTTTTCCAAAGACTAAACCCTGGATTAAAAAATAAATAAAATTTTTCGACCCTGGTTTTAAACAAGCGTGCAGGAATAAAATGCCCCAACTCATGTAAGACCACCAATATAGAAAAGGATAAAATAAATTGTGCTGTTTTTACACCCACTGCTACAAGATCTACTGCTAAAATGTCCATATAATTTATAGTTGTATTAAAGAGGCTGCGAAATTACGTGCCTCCCCATCGGTTTCAAAATAATCTTCCAAGGTTGGATTTGCTATATATTCAATTTTTTCTAAGGTTTTTTCAATTAATTCAGTCATATCCAAAAACCCAATTCTGTTTCTTAAAAATGCATACACTGCTATTTCATTGGCCGCATTTAAAACACAGGGCGTATTGCCCCCTCTTCTTAAAGCCTCCGTCGCCAAACTTAAATTTCTAAATGTTTTTACATCTGGCTCATCAAAATTTAATTGATTGGGTTTGTCAAATAAATATCTAGGAAATTGATTTTTTAATCTTTGTGGAAAGGCCATGGCATATTGAATGGGTAATTTCATATCCGGTAGTCCCATCTGCGCTTTAATGCTGCCATCTTCAAACTGCACCATACTATGAATAATACTTTGCGAATGAACAACTACTTTAATTTGATGCGGTGCTAAATTAAACAACCACTTCGCTTCAATCATCTCCAAGCCTTTATTCATTAAAGTGGCAGAGTCAATAGATATTTTTGCGCCCATGGCCCAATTGGGATGTTGTAATGCATGATCTCTTTTTACATTCACCAAAAAATTGGGCTTCTTTCCTAAAAAAGGACCACCACTTGCGGTTAAAATAATTTTCTCTATCGGATTATTATCTTCTCCCACTAAGCACTGAAAAATAGCAGAGTGTTCGCTGTCTACAGGTATAATCGCTGCTTTAAATTCTTTTGCTTTGCGCATTACAATATCGCCTGCCACCACCAAGGTTTCTTTATTGGCTAATCCAATGGCTTTTCCACTTTCAACTGCTGTTAAAGTAGGTTTTAATCCAGCAAATCCAACAATGCCTGCCATCATAAAATCATAGCAATCCATTCCAGCTACTTGCTCTAATGCTTCCTCACCTGCAAAAACTTTGATGGGTTTACCTTCTAATGCTTTTTTTACGATAGCATATTTAGTAACATCACCTATTACTACTATATTAGGAACAAATTGTAAAGCTTGTTCAATTAAAAGGGAATCATTGGAATGTGCAGTTAAAATTTCTGCAACAAACAATTCTGGATGCGCGGAAATAACCTCAAGGGTTTGCTTCCCAATAGAGCCTGTAGATCCAAAAATGGCAATTCTTTTTTGCTTCATCCAACTGTTTTCTTGAAAAATTAAAATTACACTATTATTTATTTAATTCGAAATATATTGAACCAACTCGTCGGCAATAGTTCGGTCATTGCTTAAGCGTGGTACTTTATTTTGACCTCCTAGTTTTCCTTGAGTTCGCATATAATTAATAAAAGCATTTTTTTGCAAGCTTCGCACATGCAAGGGTTCTAATATATTCCCCACAATCAAATCTTGATAGTAAACATTTTTCGTACACAAATTTTCATTCAATTTTTTACAAAATAAGGCCATATCCGAAGGCGCTTTTTCAAATTCAATAAACCATTCATGATGGCTTTTCCCTTGCCCCTGTTGAATGAGCGGCGCTACAGTAAACTCGACTACGGATACATTCATTTCAGTAGTCACTTGTAATAAAGCTTGCTCCACTTCCTCTCCTATCACATGTTCTCCAAAAGCGGAAATAAAATGCTTGACCCTTCCCGTGACCACAATACGGTAAGGATGGATACTTACAAATTTCACCGTATCTCCAATGCTATAGCCCCATAAACCGGCATTACTGTTTATAATTAAGGCATACTGCTCGCCCAATTGCACTTCGGCTAAACTAAAGCGAGTAGGATTGGGTTGATGCACTTGAGCAAGTGGAACAAATTCATAAAAAATTCCACTATTGGTATTTAATAATAAACCCGGCTGGTCTCTGGTATCTTGATAGGCAAAAAAACCTTCACTGGCCGGGAACAGCTCTATAGTATCAATACTTTTGCCAATGGTCTCAAATAATTTTGATTTATAGGGCTCGAAATTCACTCCCCCCTGCACCATTACTTGCAAATTGGGAAAGAGCTCCTTAATGGATTTTCCTGTTTTTTCAATCAACCTATCAAAATACATTTGAATCCAAGGTGGGATCCCTCCAATTAAGGTCATGTCTTTATTATAAGTCTCTTCTACAATCTTATCTAATTTCTCTTCCCACTCCTCTATGCAGTTGGTTTCAAAGCTGGGCAATTGGTTTCCCCTTAAATATTTGGGAATATGATGATTTACAATACCGCTTAGTCTGCCCGTTGGAATACCACCCACACGTTCTAATTCGGGAGATCCACTCAGGAATATCATTTTACCCCCAGCAAATTGGGTAGATCCAGTGATGGACATGTACACTAATAAGGCATTTCTTGCCCCGTTAATATGGTTACTAATGGAGTCTTTGGTGATGGGAATGTATTTTACCCCACTGGTGGTGCCGCTGGTTTTGGCAAAATACAAGGGACGCCCCTTCCAAAGAACATTTTGGCCCCCTTTTTTGATTTGTTCTATATACCCTTTAAAATCTTCATAGTCCCTTAAAGGCACCGCTTGTTTAAAGCCAGCATAATCGGTAATTGCTTCAAAATGGTGCTCTTTTCCAAAAAGGGTGGTTTTTCCTACCTTAAGTAATTGATTTAGAATATTTTGTTGGTCAGCGAGGGCTGTATTGCGCTCCTTTTGAATTTGTCGATGTATGACTCCTGCGAAGGGTTTAGCCAATAAAGATTTGATATTGATCATACCAGTAATTGTTGAAGCGTTTAAAGCTGGGCAAAATTAGGTACTAATTTATAGATCATCAAACTACTTTAGGCCTTAAAAGTCAATTAAATGCGAAGAAAAGCTGGAATTAAGCCTAGGCTGATTATTTTTTGAGAATTACTTGCAAATTGGGATAATAATAATTACCTTTGCCGTCCTAATTTTGGACAATATGCTAGCAGTAGTAAAAATCGCAGGACAACAATTTAAAGTACAAGCAGGAGATAGCTTGTATGTACCTCACCTGCAAGGTAAAACTGGAGATAAGGTTGAATTCAACGATGTATTATTCGTTGATAATAATGGAAGCATTTCTTTTACTTCAAAGGTAAAAGTAAAGGCTGAAATTACTAACGACCTAGTTCAAGGTGACAAAGTGATCGCTTTTAAAATGAAGAGAAGAAAGGGTTTTCGCAAGAAACACGGTCACAGAACGCATTATACACAGATCAAAATCGAAAATATCGCTTAGTCCTATTTAGACTAATTGAGACATTCAAGTTAATAATACGCTAGAAAAAAGAATATACTATGGCACACAAAAAAGGAGAAGGTTCCGTAAAAAACGGCCGTGATTCACAAAGCAAACGCTTAGGTGTTAAAATTTATGGTGGACAACCAGCCTTATCTGGCAATATTTTAATTCGCCAAAGAGGTACCGTTTACCATCCTGGTAAAAACGTTGGAGTTGGCTCTGACTTTACATTATTCGCCCTTTCAAACGGAGTGGTAGAATTTAAAAAAGGCAGAAATAACCGTACCACGGTATCTATTTTACCAGTAGAAACTGTTGCTTAGAAAAAATAATTTTGCAGATATAATAAAAGTTTTTTATTTTTAGTACATATTTACTAACCATTAAATCTAAAAAACATGGCAACTGCAAAAAAAGCGGCTAAAAAAGCTGCTCCTAAAAAAGCTGCAAAAAAAGCTGCTCCTAAGAAGAAAGCTGCAAAAAAAGCTGCTCCTAAGAAGAAAGCTGCTAAAAAAGCTGCTCCTAAAAAGAAAGCTGCTAAGAAGAAAGCTGCTAAAAAGAAATAATTATCGCAAGATAATTAAATCGTCTTTTTTGCTTTCAGCAAAAATAGATTTGAAGTCCTCTCCGTTTACGGAGGGGATTTTTTTTTGAATAATTTTTTTTACTTTACACCCACAATGCACAACTACGAAATAGCAGAATACTTTTCTTTACTAAGTAAACTCATGGACATTCATGGTGAAAATGAATTCAAAATAAAGTCCTATTCCAATGCAGCCTATACCATCGACAAGCTTACAGAACCTATTGCAGAAATGTCTTCGAGTGAATTATTTGCTATCAGAGGAATTGGAGAAGCGATAGGCCAAAAAGTATTGCAACTCATTGAAAATAAGGAACTTAGCTTATTAACTTCTTATATTGAAAAAACACCTACTGGTATCATTGAACTAATAAAAATTAAAGGATTAGGTCCAAAAAAAATTAGAACCATTTGGAAAGAATTAGAAATAGAAAGTATCGGAGAACTACTTTATGCATGTCAAGAAAACAGATTAATTAATTACAAAGGTTTTGGCGCAAAGACACAACAAAACATTCAAGATAGTTTAGAATATTATTTACAACATCAAGGAAGTTATCTATACCAACAAGTAGAAAGTTTAGTGAGCACCTTGCAAGAAGCAGTACAAAAATATTTTCCAAATGACTTACATGAAGTATCAGGTGCATATAAAAGACAAATGGAAAGTTTAGAGTTTTTAGAAATTGTAACTACTACCAATGAAAAAAAATTAACCGACTGGTTAATTGAAAAAGAATTTAAGGTGACAAAAAATGAAGAATTTATTAGTTGCCAAGGCGCCGATAATTTTGAAATAAGGTGGTGGTTAACCACCCAAGATTCATTTCATTGGACCGACTTTAAATTGTCCTGTTCTCCCGAATTTTTAGAAAAATGGGTCGAAAACCCTCTTTTTGATAAAAATTTTAAAAATATTTATCCACAGTCTATTTTCGAACAAATGGGGATTCCTTTCATCCCCCCTGCTCAAAGAGAAGATCCGGCCATTATTGAACAAGTTAAAATAAAAGCGCTCAAGGCCACGATCCAAATTAAAGACATTAAGGGAATTATCCACTCACATAGTACTTGGAGTGATGGAGTGCACACCATCGAACAAATGGCATTGGCTGCCATCGAAAAAGGATTTGAATATTTGGTGATTAGCGACCATTCCAAATCGGCTTTCTATGCCAATGGTTTGCAAGTGGACAGGATAAGGGCTCAACATAAAGAAATTGACGCACTCAATAAAAAATTAGCCCCTTTTGTTATTTTTAAAAGCATAGAGTCCGATATTTTAAATGATGGCAGCTTAGATTACCCCGATGAAGTATTGGAAAGCTTTGATATCGTCATTGCTTCCATTCATTCCAATTTAAAAATGACAGAAGAAAAAGCCATGATGCGTTTATTGAATGCCATTAACAACCCCTATACAAGTATATTAGGCCACTTAACAAGCAGATTACTTTTAAGTAGAAAAGGATATCCTGTAGATCATGACGCCATTATAGAAGCTTGTGCCAATAATGATGTGGTAATAGAACTTAACGCACACCCCAGAAGGTTGGATATGGATTGGCGTTTTATTCCTGCTGCTTTAAAAAAAGAGGTGCTTATTTCTATTAATCCAGATGCCCATGCAGTGGAGGGCTTTGATGATTGTAAGTATGGAGTATTGGTGGCTCAAAAGGCTGGTTTAACGGCTGCTCAAAATTTAAGTAGCTTTTCCTTAGAGGAAATGATGGAGTTTGTTGCATTTCAACAAGCCAAAAGGAATTAGGCTTTTACATACACGAAATAATCTCCAGGCATTAATTCAAATGCTACTTCTTTATTAAATGTAAAGCTTAGGCTGGAGAAAATGTTTTTAAAGTCCCCTACTAGTAATTCATGGTCGAACTTTATTTTTTGCACCTGATCTCCCAAATTAAGTACCACCAAAATAACTTCTTTAGAAGGCGTTAGAGAATCAGTTAGCGCATCATACCTAAGATAAGCCATAGTGTTTTCTCCTTGGGTAGGTAAATTATAGGTATTCCCTTGGGTAATGCAAGTATGTGACTTTCTTAAACTAATTAGGGTTTTATAAAAATCATGTAGTTTAGGTGAAGGCGACCATTCGATACCATCTTTGTCAAAGAAGGCCAAGCGTTTTTGATTGGGTAATTCCTGCCCACTGTATATTAATGGAATTCCTTTCCAAGTAAAAGTAAATACGGCCCATGGCTTTGCCGCCACACCAAACTTTTCGGCTTCGGTTCCATTCCAGGAATTTTCATCATGATTGGAGGTAAAAAATAACTTCATCGCCCCTGCAGGATATTGATTGTAACTATGAAGCACATTGTAAATTTCATTGATGTTAGCTTGCCCTTTAGCCACTTTTTCAGAGGCATGCATCCAAGCCCAAGCATAACTTACATCAAAAACTAAATGATATTCGGCCACATCCGTTTCGGCCAACCAAAATAAAGGCTTGATGGTTTCACAAGCAGTTCTTGCAGACACCCAAAAGTCTAGGGGAACCAAATGCGCCATATCACATCTAAAACCATCAATTTTAAAATCACGAACCCAATATTGCATAGCCCCAATTAAGGCGGCCCGCATTTCATTATTATTGTAATTCAAATCTACGACATCATCCCAACCATTGCGTTCTGTAAAATTACCCTGTTCATCTCTCGTAAACCATTCTGGATGATGCGGCATCCATTCGTGTTGCCTGCCTGTATGATTGGCCACCCAATCAATAATTACTTTCATACCCAATTCATGGGCATTGGTAATAAGGTCAATTAAATCATGTTCATTCCCAAACTCAGTATTCATTTTGGTATAACTACTACATGCATAATAGCTACCCAAACTTCCTTTACGTACTTTTTCACTGATACTCGTAATGGGCATCAACCAAAGTACTTCCACACCCATATCTTTTAAACGAGGAAGATGTTTTTGGAATGCTTTAAAAGTACCTTCTGGGGTATACTGTCTAATATTTACTTCATAGATAGAAATCGTATCCGCCCATTGTACTGTCTTAAAATTCGCATCCATTTTATAGTATTTTTATTATCTTGTACACCAACACTATGAGCCAAACTCCCAATTTAGAACGCAAATTAAGTCTTTTACATGCAACCGCCATCAACATGATTGATATGGTAGGCATTGGCCCATTTGTTGTTTTAAGTGTGGTCGCTCAAATTATGGCAGGTCCTTATTTTTTATATGCCTGGGTAGCTGGCGCACTACTTTCTTATTTAGACGCCATGGTATGGAGTCAATTAGGAGCAGCCTTACCAAGAGCCGGTGGTAGTTTTCACTTTTTAAAAGAAGGTTATGGAGAAAAGGCAGGTTCCTTAATGAGTTTTCTATTTGTTTGGCAAACCATGATTCAAGCTCCTCTTGTAATTGCCTCCGCTGCCATTGGATTTTCACAATATGCTAATTACTTTTTTCATTTATCTTTTATACAAGAAAAAGCTTTGAGTGGTTTGGTGGTGATTCTTGTGATTATATTATTGTATCGAAAAATAGAATCCATTGGTAAAATATCCGTTTTTTTATGGGTAATTGTTTTAGGCACTATGGCATGGATCATTGGCGGGGGCATTATGCATGGAAATTTCATGGAACCTATTAGGCATATCAATGATGGATTTAGTATGCAACATGGATTTGTTGCCGCATTAGGTTTTGCCAGTGTTAAAACTATCTATAGTTATTTAGGCTATTATAATGTGTGCCATTTAGGAGGAGAAATTAAGAACCCTAGTAAAAATATTCCTAGAAGTATGTTTATTTCTATTACAGGTATTGCTATTTTGTATTTAGCCATGAATATTAGCGTAGCTAGTGTACTTCCCTTTCAAACGATTGTCGATAGTAAATTTGTGGTAAGTGATTATATTAAAACTTTATACGGACCTACAGCCGGAGCTTTTGCCACCGTCTTAATTTTATTGGTCGCTTTCTCTTCTCTATTCTCCGCTACATTGGGTTATAGTAGAATTCCCTATGCTGCAGCACAAAACAAATCCTTTTTTCCTTTTTTTGGCACCCTACACCCAAAATTACATTTTCCGCACAGGTCTTTATTGGTTTTAGGAGGCATCGCATTTGTTTTTAGTTTATTGTTTCGATTAAAAGAAGTCATAGATGCTATTTTAGCCATGCGTATTTTAATTCAATTTATAGGACAAGCCATTGGACTTTTAATATTGTATAAAAGAAAAGGGAAAAGTTTTTTCCCCTGGAAGATGCCACTGTACCCATTGCCTCTTTTTTTAGCGATAATTATTTGGGTAGGAATTTTTATTTCTACTGGCAAAAAAATGATGCTCAGTGGTCTTGTGGTAATTAGTTTAGGCCTGGTAGCTTATTTTATTGCAAAAAAAATGAAATGGATTGGAGGCTCGACAGTGGCCGATGAAGAAACTACCCTTCCCTAAATTTGATATTTGAGTTTATTTGCTCCTGGTTCCAATACCGCTAATGAGCAACCCTAATACAAGTCCAATAATAAGCCCAATTTTAACATTCTTGATCATCCATCCAATGGCTAATCCAATTACTAATAAAGTAAAAATGCTTACGTTACGTCTCATGGTATTAATGCTTGGGTAAAGAAATTATATTGGACAATAGTTTATAGGCGCCTGCATTACCAGCAGGAAGTTGTCTAAATAGCACCAAACTTAAATACACCATATTCCCTTTTCCATAAGGCGCAATTAATAAACTACCATTTGAAGTAGCTTCCCCTTTATCATTCATTGCTAATGGAGTTTCAAAGTGTGCATCTATATTTTCAGCTTGATAGGTACTTCTTTCCTGTACCCAATTTTCAAAATCGGTAGCGTTTATTTTATTAGGAAAATTAAGCACTGAATGCGCAGGTAATATAAATTGAACAGGCACTTCTTCTTGAGAAACTCTTCTGCCAGAATTAAACGAAAATGAATAAGGACCCACTTTCACTTTTTTTAAGCCCGCTTGATTGCTTTTCAAATATTGAACCACCCAATTACCTCCTTGTTCTATATAAGCATTTACGATATCGTTTTTATCAGTTAAATATTCCAACATATTGTAAGCACGAATCCCCACCACTACAGCATCAAATTGTTTTAATTTGTCTAAATTTATATCCGACTCTTTAAGTAAGGTTACTTGATAGCCTAATTCTATTAACGCCTCGGGTAACTTATCTCCTGCTCCATCTATATAACCCACTTTGGCAGGTTTGGTTTTAACATCCGCTTCCACAATTTTAGTAGTGGCAGAAGGAAAATAAGTTAAGGTTGGAATATGATCATACTGAATATTTTTGGTGTACACATCTTCTACTGCAGTGGGCAATGCCTCATTGGCCGATTGCAACGCTACTTTCATCTGCTTCGCAATTCCTTGACGTAAGTTTTGATAGCTTACAGAAATGGTTTGACCTGCTTGCTTTAAATATACTTCCTTATCATATTTTATTTCATGAATAGGCACCACTACAATGGGTTCGTATACATCCCCTTTAGTGAGGTCGGTAAATTTATATTGTACTGAAATAGGAAAATTAAAAGATTGGCCATTGATTTGAACTACCAACCCTACTTTAAAAGCAGGTTCGTTTTCTGCGTCTCCAATCAATTGTTGATTGGTCACTACAAACATGCCTTCTGTTTTAGGCTGCACCAACCAATAGGGTTGCGAAATAGGAAAACTAGCTGGTACTTTAAAATTATATTCAAACTGAATATTCTCATTGTAGGCAAGCGATTTATTGAATGTAGAGTCAGTACCTAATGGCCAACTCACTTTAACTAGTTTTGCCTCCACCATAGATCGCTGATTCAATAAAAATTGAAGTTTGATATTTTCTCCTTGAACGACCTGTTGTTGTTGAGTAGTGGCTTCAAAAAATAAACCCGCACAATCTTTTATACTATTTTTTACTTCCTCTAATTTATAATCCCTCCATTTTGAAATGGGCAATAATTGTATTTGCTTGTATAAATTTACCAAAGCGGCAACAGATGCCGATGGATTTTCTATTTGAAATTGTTTTGCAATAGTGCTGATATTGGTTTCAATAGCAATAGCTTCTTTTTCATTGGTTGTTATTTTACTCCACCCAATATTAACACCCTCCATAATATCCTGCTTAGCTGAATCACCCCCTGTTAATTCAAAAAATTCATAAATAGCCCCTCTGCGACGAGGCCTTCCTTCTCCTTGACTTTTATGCATGGTCCTGGCTTCTGCTCCAATTTCTCCATAACTTTTTCCTAAAACGGCATTGTAGCCCCCTACTTCTAATTTTAATTGATTGTTGTTGGTGGTATTAATAGAACCAAAGTTAAAAGTGTTCCATAAAATTCTTTTCGCTTTCCAAGGCACTAATCCTAATTTAAATTGTTCGGGGAACTGAGTAGGATCGGCTGCTGCTAAATAAGCCTCATTCGCAATTATAGCAGAGGCGGAATGATGACCATGGCCTGCACGTGCATCTCTTGGGAAACGGGTTATAATAATGTCTGGTTGAAATTTTCGAATCACTAAAACAGCATCACTTAATACTTTATTGTGATCCCAAATACGCAAAGCCTCCTCTGAAGATTTACTATAGCCAAATTCATAGGCCGATGAAAAGTATTGTTCCGCCCCATCAATTCTTCTAGCGGCCAGCAATTCCTGTGTTCTAATCATCCCCAATTCTATTCCTTGTTCTTTACCAATTAAGTTTTGCCCACCGTCTCCTCTTGTTAAACTTAAGTAAGCTGTTCTAAACATTCTTTGCTTGGTCAAATAAGGTAAAAAACTATTATTCTCGTCATCTGGATGAGCGGCTATGTATAAAACACTCCCTACCGTTTTAAGCTTATTAATTTGTGCTAGTATTTCAGCACTTGGTTTTTGCGCATTTACAGACTGCCCAACCAATAATATAACTACTAAATAAATTAAAATATTTTTCATACAAGCTTTCAATAATAAATTTTATTTGCCATTAAAGAAAATGGCGTTGGCTAATATTAGCTTTCCATTCTCCCAAAAATTTCTAAAAATAGGATCATCGGTCATATAAATAAGTTTTCCCATTCCAATTTCTTTCACCCCTACCACCACCCCTTCTTGCAATGCGGCTTTAACTTTTACGCCCACAAAGCCGGCTGTATAACTGTCTTTTTTAATCACCCCCACATTCCAACTATCCGCACTAGGCTCAAATAAAACCCCATCCTGCTTTAAATCATAATATAGCCCATTGGTTCCAAAACCTAAGGGATGAGTCGCATCCATATAAACTTTATAAATAGCCCCTGGAATGGAGCTCTCTAATGCATCAATAGTTTTATCGCCATATTTACTAGTGTGGTTCACATCTGGCTTCTCATTCTTTGGAAGTTCTTTAAGTTTAATACCCCAATCAATATTGGCAGCTAATTGTTGTGCAGCCGACTCCCAAGCAATAAGTACGCCCCCTTTTCTAACAAATGCTTGCAGTTTTTCAGCAATGGGTTTACTGTTTAAATCTTTATACATTCCCTCTGGTGCTATGATTACATCATATTTATAAAGATCTATTCTATTTAAATAGGAATAGTTCAATTGTGTTAATGGGTAATGCAATTGTTGATCAAAAAAGTTCCAAACCTCCCCAGCAGCCAATGCAGATACGCTCTCTCCAGTCAATAAAGCAACCTTAGGGGCATGATTGATGGTCCGATCCGAAGGCGAACCCAAATCTACTCCTTTCTCCACCCAACCAGAATTAATAGCAGTAGCTTCCATATTAAATGTTTCACAAATAGATTTAGTGACCGTGGCCCAATTATCCTGATTGCTTGTTTTTAAAACTATTAAAGTGCCAATATCGAATTTTTTGCTATTGGCTACAAAAGCTTTTTCTGCATAACGTACTTTAATATTTTTTTGTAATAACTGACTTAATACCATTGCCGACTTAAAAGAATTATAGGGAATTAAATACCCATAATTTGAATGAGCAATAGCAACAGGATTAATTTTTAATCCATTGGTAATAGTTAATTTTTCTTTTGAAGCATACCCATGAACTCCATAGGCATAAGGTAAGGACCAGGCAGTAATATCATAAGTATTTGAATCGTTCACTTGTGTATTGGGCTCTAATAAAACCCGAGCTAGTATCCCATGTGGTTGCGCAACATTCACTGCTAAAGTATACCCTTCATCTACAAAATCAGATTCTTTTTTGGTACTATAATCGTACCCTTTAAAACTAGTTCCTGTTGGCAAAACACCATATTGAATATTATTCTTTTTTAGTAAGGCTGCAAAAGATTCAATGGTATTGGTATTGGATGCAGTAATAACAAAAGTTTTATACAGCGACCCTGCACCTGCCCTACTATTATCATAATATTTTTTAAACTCTTTTAATAAATTTTCTCTGTTGGCTGCGCTTATTTCAATAGTAGAAAGGCTAGTAGTGTAATGATGTAATGCGCGGTCTACCAAAGTAAGTGTATCATTATTTTTATCTTGAACGCCTAAACCTGCAGCAATGCCCCCTTGTTCAAATGTCATTCCTATAGCGCCATTATACATTGGGTAGGTATCGCCATAAGAAGGGTACAATAAATCAAATCGTTCCTTTGTAAAAAATAACCAATTATTTTGATCGAAATATTTAGCATGATTTTTTCCAATTTGAACTTGGAACTCTTTTTGCCATGGAGTTAATACATCATGCAATGGTTCTGCTGCAGGAGCAAAGTAATATGGTTGATTAAACCCTTGCTCATGAAAATCGACGTGTACTTGTGGATACCATTGTTGATACAATGGAATTCTTTGTTGAGTTTCTACTTGTGTTTGCCAAGCCCAATCTCTATTTAAATCAAAATTATAATGATTTGTTCTTCCAGCAGGCCATGGTTCCATGTGTTCTCTAGCTTGCGGATCGGTATCATAAGTCATTCCCACTGCGTTGTTGTACCAATTTACATATCGATCTCTTCCATCAGGGTTAATACAAGGATCTAAAAAAACAATGACATTTTTAAGCCACTCTTTTGTTTTGATATTGGTTGGATCCACCAAAGAAAATAAAGTTAACATGGAAGCTTCGGTGGAAGCCGCTTCATTCCCATGCACATTATAACTTAACCAAACAATAGCAGGTTGTTTCAAATCTTCATTTGTTCCATTTAATAAATTATTATTACGCTTTTTAATATCCTCTAATTGAGCAATATTTTCAGGAAGCCCCACTGCGGCTACTAATAAATCTCGCCCTTCATTGGTTTTTCCATAAGAAATTATTTTTACCATACTAGGATTAGCTTGTGCCACCGAGTTAAAATAAGCTACTACTTGATGATGTCTTGTAAATTTGGTACCGATTGTATATCCTAAATAACTTGAAGGACTTTGCAATCCCATTTGAGCGATACCCAAAAAAGGAATACAAGACAATATTAGTAAAGCCACTTTACATTTAAAAAGTTTCATAGTTCATTTATTTATAGTCTAAAAATAATAATTCATTTTGCCTATAAAAATAAGAAAGTTTGTGCTCAAAACAGGAGTAATTACAACTAGTTTTGCACAAAGAATATGGCTAATTTGTTGAATCCTAAATATTTAAGTAATTTACTTGCTCATTATACAAGTACTATGAAAAAAAGAACTAATAAAGCAAAACTAGCATTAGCCCTGCCTCTTTTTATTTTATCCTTTCTGACCATCCATAGTTTTGGTCAACCCTTTTTCAAATCACATCCAAGTATCAATCCATTTCAATATGAAACTGTAAAAGAAGAAACTTTTGACCATGCAGCAGTATCTTCTGCACATGCACTGGCAAGTATGGTGGGTGCCGCAATCATGCAAGACGGCGGGAATGCATTTGATGCTGCCATTGCAGTTCAATTTAGCCTAGCCGTAGTCTATCCACAGGCTGGCAATATTGGTGGTGGAGGATTTATGTTGGCTAGAAAATCAAATGGGGAATTAATTGGCATTGATTATAGAGAAGCCGCTCCAGCCAATGCCTCTAGAGATATGTATTTGGATGAGCAAGGAAATCCTTTTCCTTTAAAATCTACCAGAGGTGCTTCGGCGTCTGGAATACCAGGTAGTGTAGCAGGCATGATAAGTATCCACGCCTATGCAAAACTACCATTTGCAAAATTAATTCAACCTGCTATTGAATTGGCAGCATTTGGATTTGTAATTTCTGAAAGTGAAGCAAAGGGATTAAATGCCAATCGAAATAATTTTATAAAATTTAGTTCTTCTGAGAGCGCCTTTACTAAAAAAGAAATTTGGAAAGCGGGTGACACTTTAATTCAGCCTGAATTAGCCCTCACCTTAAAAAGAATTCAAGATAAAGGAGCTGCAGGATTTTATGAAGGTCCTACTGCCGATTATATTGTAAAAGAAATGTCCCATAGTGGTGGCATTATTACTTTAGAGGATTTAAAAAAATATGCCCCTAAATTTAGAAAGCCCATTGAATTTGATTACAAAGACCATCATATCATCAGCTTTGCGCCCCCTTCTAGTGGTGGAATATTAATTGCTCAAATGATGAAGATGATTGCTCCTTTTGATATTGAAAAATTAGGGCATAATACGGTCGAATCGGTAAGCTTAATGGTGGAAGCCCAACGCAGGGCTTACGCAGATCGAGCAGAGCATATGGGCGATCCAGATTTCTGGAAAGTACCTACAACAACCTTAATGAGTGATGACTATATAAAACAAAGAATGGCCGATTATTTGCCAAGTGTAAAAGGCAGCAGTACCTCCACTATTGCAGGTCAAATTCATGAAAGTGAACAAACCACCCATTTTAGCGTGATTGATAAAAAAGGCAATATGGTAGCTATTACCACCACATTAAATGATTCCTACGGAAACAAGACGATTGTTGCAGGTGCTGGATTTATTTTGAACAATGAAATGGATGATTTTAGCATCAAACCAGGTGTTCCAAATATGTATGGTGCCATTGGTGGTGAAGCCAACTCTATTCAAGCTGGAAAAAGAATGCTTAGTTCTATGGCCCCTACCTTAGTCACCCTAAATAATAAACCCTATTTAACGATAGGCACTCCCGGTGGAACCACTATTCCCAATCAAGTATATGAGGGACTCATTGATATTATTGACTTCAAAATGTCTTTAAAGCAATCTATCGATGGTCCTAGATTCCATCACCAATGGCTTCCTGATACAATTATGTTAGAAGCAGAATTCCCTGAAGAAACGGAAAAAGCATTAAAAGCAATGGGTTATACTATCTTAAAAAGAGGTCATTTTGGTAGAATGGATGGAGTTCAAATTTCATCTAATGGCCAACGAATTGCGGCAGGAGATAAGAGAGGAGATGACAGCGTTGCAGGCTATTAATTGCATAGGTTTATTTATCTAATAGAACCATGACTTATCCTAAGTCTCCTTCGACTTTTAGCGGTATTTTGTACCTGTTATTAGAGCACATTTTTGTATTTTTACAAAAACCCATTTCTTGTTAAAAAATAAGCTTGCTCTACTCAGAATTATTGCTGCTAGCGTGGTAGGGTTTTTCCTACTTGCTTATTTATTATTGCTGATCCCACCTATTCAAAACAAAATTGCCAGTACCCTTGCGCAACGTTTCTCAAAAGCTATTGGAACAGAAGTAAAACTAGGTCAGGTTCGATTTTCTTTATTTGATAAATTAGATATTCAAAAAATAATTATTAGAGACCAAAATAAAGATACTTTATTTTATACTGCCTCTTTAAAATTACGTTTAAGTGACCTTGTATTTTCCAATGCCTCCCCCATTATCAAATACATTGGATTATCGGATACTAAAATTCAATTAAAGCGCAGCAATAGCCAATGGAATTATGCATTCATTCAAAACTATTTAAATGCGTCATCCAGTAGTACTTCTAAAAATAATTCCAATTTTGATATTCAAAAAATAGATTTTTCAAACTTACAAATTACTCAAATTGATCAATGGACGGGACAAGATGTAGCATTTGCAGCAAAAAATGTTTTGGCCACCATTCGATCATTTACTAAAGACAGTATACTTATTGACCAAGTCATACTCAATAAGCCAAATTTTGTAATGCAATCCTACCAAGGAAAGGGGCCCTTCATCAAAGTAATTGAATCCAAAAGAAAAGAAGGCGCACTTTACTTTAATCCCCAAAACCTATATCTTTTAGCCAATGAGCTACAAATAGTAAAAGGAAAATTTTGGATAGAAAATGGCTATCATACACCAAGTTCCAATTTTGATGCTGACCATATTCGCATGCAAGACATTAATGCAAATTTAAAAAGTATTATATTTAATAAAGATACTATTCAAGCAAAAGTGAATTTAAGTGTCAAAGAACAATCTGGATTTGAAATAAAAAAATTACTGACTAATTTTAAGTTAACTCCAGAAATAATGGAGTTTAGCTCTTTATATTTAAAAACGAATAATAGTATTATTGAAAGCTATTATGCAATGCAGTATCAATCTTTTGGCGAAGATTTTAATAATTATATCCAAAAGGTAACTATGAAGGCGCATTTGACCAATGCAATGGTAGCAACAGATGATATTGCCTATTTCACTCCTACTATGTCCTCTTTTCATAAAAAATTAACGACCAGCTTTCATTTTACTGGCACCGTAGCCGATTTTGAAACAAAAGACTTTAGTGCCAAATATAATAACTCGACAGTTAGCGGCAGCTTCTCCATGAAAGGCATCCCAGCAATGAGAAGCACTCTTATCGACTTTAGCAATGTTACTGCTAAAACTAGTTACAACGATCTTGCTAATTGGTTGCCAAGTTTAAAACAAACCAAGGCCCTGAATACGGATAGTATTAATAATTTAAATTTTATAGGTAATTTCAAAGGCACTTTTTATGATTTTGTTACAAAAGGCCAAATCGAATTTCCATTAGGTTCTTTGGCTGCAGAAATAAGATTAAAATTTCCAGAAAATGCAGAACCTAGCTACGAAGGATCCCTATCCACCCATCATTTGAATATTGGGAAAATATTAAATGTAAACAGCTTGGGGTTATTGAACTTTAAAGGTAAAGTTGCAGGAAGCTCCTTTAATATTGAAAATTTAAAAACGAATATTCAGGGGAATATCGACTCCATTGAATTTAATAAATATAGTTATTCAAATATTAGCACCAATGGAGTATTTCAAAAAAGATCATTTAATGGAATGCTTAGTATTAAAGATCCCAATATTAGTTTTATTAGCAATATTGAATTGGTATTTAAAAACAGTAAACCACAAATTAATGCCGTGGGCGATTTATTGTATGCCAATTTAGGAAAATTAAATCTCGCTAATAATAATACACAACTTACTGGGCTACTAGATGTAAATTTTGAGGGGGATAGTATAGATAACTTTATAGGCTATGCAAAATTTTACAATGGAAAATTAAAGTCTACTATCAATACAGTGAGTTTCGACTCCTTAAACATACAGTCTAGTATAGATAATGGGGTGAAAAAAATAAGTATTGCCAGCGATGACCTGCAAGCAAGTATAATTGGCAAGTTTAATATTTTACACTTACCAGCAAGCGTTCAATATTTTATGCAGCGGTACTTACCCACTTATATCCCAGCTCCAAAAAACTCAGCTAGTAACCAAGTTTTCCAAATTCAAGTAAAAACAAATTATTTTGAACCATATATACGCATTTTTAATAAATCATTTTCTGGCTTTAATAATATTTCGTTAACAGGTTCCATCAATACCGAAAAACAAAGCATTGCCTTACAAGGGAAGTTCCCCTACGCAAGTTGGGAGACCTACGCCATCAAAGGGGGTGAACTAAAGGGCATAGGAACAAAGGATTCTCTACATTTATTTGTAACAGCCGATGCCTTCCAATTAACCGATAGTACCACTTATACGCAATCCAATTTAACACTACACAGTAGTAAAGATATTTCGAATATACATTTATCGGGCATCAGCCAAAGCGCTATAGAAAAGGTAGATTTAAATACAAGCATTCATACTTTCTCAGACGGTATTTCCATGCAATGGCAACCTTCTTACTTTATATTGAACCAAAAAAAATGGACCATCAATGAAAATGGAATTTTAGTATTAAGAAAAAGCAATACCAGTGCAGCTAACTTTAAACTTACTCAAGGCTTACAAGAATTCGTCTTTTCTAATTCAGCTACAGAAGCCAATGGTATTCAATTGGAGTTAAAGAATATTATATTAGGCGATTTTACCAAACTATTTTTTGATTATCCAAAGCTGGAAGGGCTTACCAATGGGAAAATTCAATTTAAAAATATCATCAATGACTTTGAATTTAAATCGGATTTAAAAATTGACCAATTTAGTTTTAATAATGATTCCGTAGGACTCACTCTGCTGCAAGCTGCTTATCAAAATTCAAAAGGCAATATCCCTTTCTCTTTTACCTGTCCTAATACTGAATACAACTTAAGTGCCAATGGGAATTATAATATTAAGGATAGCGCCAATCCTTTAGATGCTACTTTGTATTTACACCATTCAAAATTTAGTTTGGTACAACAATTTATTGGTGACGTACTAACCAATTTAGATGGAAAAGCCAATGGACAAATACATTTTGGAGGAAGAATTGAAAACCCCTATTTATTAGGATCGGCGACCATTCAAAATAGCTCCTTTATAGTAGACTATACTAAGGTTAAATATTTTATTGATAGCAGTACGATTCGTTTTACAGAAGAAGGTATTGACTTTGGAACGGTATCTCTAAGAGATGCTTTATATAGACCAGCCACTTTCAAAGGCAAAATACTCAACCAAGGTTTTACTCATTTAGTATATGATATGGAAATGAGTAGCCCCAAAATAGAAGTTTTAAGTACGGACCCATTAGACAATTCCAATTTTTATGGCCATGCAGTGGGTAAAGCAACCATGACCATAAAAGGCCCTGAAGAGAATATAAAGATGGTTATTAATGCAGACATTAACGATAGCTCTCATATTTATTTACCTAATTCAACCAGTAAAGAAAGTGGGAAGTCTGATTTTATAGTATTTAAGCAGTTGGGCAAAACAGCATTAAAAAGTGCTGATGTCCCCTCTTTTAATTTAGTGGTAGACCTTGAAGTAACCGCGAACAATAAAACACAGATTGATGTTATTATGGATGAGCTAACAGGGGATGTGATTAAGGCGGTGGGGAATGGTCGAATAAAAATTAGAGCAGGAAATATAGAGCCCTTAACCATAAGAGGTAAATACAATATTGAATCAGGTAAATACGATTTTAACTTTCAATCCTTTATCAAGAAACCATTTGAATTAATTCCAGAAGCGGGTAATTTTATTGAATGGACAGGCAATCCTTATCAAGCAGATATACATATTGATGCTAGATATACTGCACAAAGAGTTAGTTTAAATGAATTAGTAGGTACTTCCAATTTTAGCAATGCAGTAAGAACTTATAGAGGCAATGTATTTGTGATAGCTGCATTAAGAAATAAATTAGCACAACCTGATATTCGATTCTCCTTAGCTTTCCCTCAAGGCAATCCAATTAGTTCTGACAACGAATTCTCTCAATTTATTACTAGGTTGGAACGTGACGACAATGAAATATTGAAACAAGTTTCTTTCCTAATTGTTTTTAATTCATTTGCTCCAGTAAGTTTTAGTAATGGAAGCGGCAATAATAATAATGCCTATACGGTAACCTCTATTGGAATTAATACCATATCGCAATTATTAACCAAAGAAATTAACAAATCAATCACCACACTTCTAAATAAAGTGACCGGCGATAAAAGCTTACGATTTGATGTAGGTTCCTCTGTATACAATAGTGCCAATTTATTAGACCCTTCAGGTGCCGGTATTGCCATTAATGCCAATAAAATTGATCGTCAAAGAGTCAATTTAAAATTGGGACGTAGCTTTTTAAACGATAAAATTATTGTGAATTTAGGTGGGGACTTAGATTTTAATGTTCAAAATAGTACCGCCATCCAAAATGGGAATTTCCAATGGTTGCCCGATATAAATATTGAATTTATTTTATCCGATGATCGAAAATTAAGGGCTATTATCTTTAATAGAAATAGCTTAGATATTAGTGGAAGTAGTTTAGGCCGAAGAATCCGACAAGGGGTAAGTATTTCCTACCGAAAAGATTTTGATAAATTTAGTTTTTAATGCTGCCCTACTTTACTTGGGTAATACTGGCGAGTTCACTTTTAAAATAGAAGGAGGCAATAACTTACAACCTTTTAATCTATACACATAAAAATTTCTTAACAAGACCCCTTTACTTACCATAGCAATGGTATCTGGTCTTTGAATACTTGTAAAATAAGCCCCATATAAAGTAGAAGGGTTCGCAGGTAAATTAGAAGGCACAATACAATAGGCGTCCTCCCCTATTTTTAAACTCGCTTGCTCCTCATTTAACCAGGCAAATTTATGAACATCCTCTAATGCACCAATAGCGATGACTTTTGCATTTAATAATGGAGCAGTATAAAATAACAAGTGTCCTCCTGGAAACCACTTGTGAATAACAATAGGCGCATTTTTAGGCATCCTTCCTTCCTGTACATCCTTTTGAACCAATTTATTATACTCCTCGCTAAAATAGGCCCAGCCGGTTACATCATTAATGGGATTGTATTCTCCTAAGTTTTCTAATTTTTGAGAACCCAACTGCGTTGGAAATACTTTTACAATTCCTATAAAACCCAATACGGCTATACCCATAAAGCCAATGGCAAATCTTATGAGGACGGGTATAGATTTTCTCGAATAACTAGACCAGTACACCCCTGCAATTAAAAATAAGGAGATAAAAGCAGGTCCCGTCCAATGAGGTAAAGTTGAGTTGAAAAAAGAAATGATCCAAAAAATAAATAGTAACGGAAGACTTAACCAAAGTAGTAAATTAATGGCTTTTGCATTTTTGGCTTGGACCCTCACTTTTTTAATTCTCCATAATGAAACTACAATAGCTATATACACCAATGGATTTTGATAAAAAAATTCACCCCCTATTTGTTGAATAAAACTAGACAAGGAAATACCCGTATGCGTTACTCTTTTGGAATGATAAGTGTAGGTAATAAAATCATTTTTAAAATTCCAATACACAATAGGCACAATACATAATAAGGTGATGAGTATAGAAATGTAAATACCTTTCTCTTTAAGCGTTTTGATTTGATTAAACAATATAAATAAACCAAAGCCAGCCCATAAGTACAATCCATGCACTTTACTCATGGTGGCCAGTCCTACAAATAAGCCTAATAAAATCCAGTCAATCAAAGAAAAAATATGCGGCTTCATTACCCAACTCAACATCATATAAATACTCAAACAGAAAAATAATAATTGTGGGCTATCAGGCATCACAAATAAACCTGCAATAATGCTGGTATAAATAGACAGGTTGTATAATAAGGCTGCTATCCAACCCGCCTTTTCATTTTTTAATAAAGTACCCGATTCAAAAATAACAATCGTTGCAATAGCGGCACACACTAAGCTACCCCATCGCATGGATAAAGCAGAGAGCCAATTCAAATTGAAAGTAGAAATACGGATCATCCAACCCACCATGGGTGGATGATCAAAATGATTCCAATCGGGTTGAACTGCATAGGTATAATAATACACTTCATCATTTCCTAGTTCTAAGAAAAAAGAAAGTATAATTTTAACGACCATCGAAATACCGATCAGCCACCAAAGCTTTTTTTGATATGCCATAGCCTGATAAAAGTAAGTAAATCTTATTGAATGGAGCCGCTATTGGTTAAAAACCACTCTGTAGCCAAAGCATAACCCTTTAGCCCCAAGCCCACAATAGATCCCACCGACTTAGCGGAAACATGAGATATTTTTCTAAAATCCTCTCTTGCATGCACATTGCTAATATGTACTTCAATGACAGGTGTTTTTATCGCAGCCACTGCATCACCTATAGCTATAGAAGTGTGGGTATAAGCAGCTGGATTTAAAATAATGCCATTTTTATTAAAACCATGAGATTGAATGGCTTGAACAATCTCCCCTTCTATATTACTTTGAAAATAGGTGAAATTTACTTTTGGGAAATCTTTTTTAAGTTGTTCTAGGAAATCCTCAAAACTAGCATGCCCATAAACATCAGGTTCTCTTTTTCCTAATAAATTTAAATTAGGTCCGTTGATAATGGCTATTTCTAACATGCTTAGAATATTAAATTAATTCGATTTCATTAAAGATACAAAATCATCAAACAAGTATCTACTATCATGTGGTCCTGGTGTAGCTTCGGGATGATATTGTACGCTAAAAGCAGGTCTATCTTTTAGTTTTATGCCTACAATAGAGTCGTCATTTAAATTTACATGGGAAACAAACACATTAGGATGTTTGCGCACTGCATCAGGA
>CAMBEQ010000035.1 GCA_945865545.1 Sediminibacterium ginsengisoli
AACAAGTAATTTTGGTTTACAACACTATGCAGACCCTATCCATGTGCCTGCATAACATTGCGTAAAACTATGAGTGAACAAACATTATTTAAAGTAACAGTAGACAACATTACCATTGAAGTACCAGCGGGCACTACGATATTGCAAGCGGCACGACAAATTGGAGGCACAGTAGCACCACCTGCGATGTGTTATTATAGCAAGTTGCAAGGAAGTGGAGGAAAGTGTCGTACTTGTTTAGTTGAAGTATCAAAAGGTTCTGAAAAAGATCCTCGCCCCATGCCAAAATTGGTGGCTTCTTGTAGAACAACTGTGATGGATGGAATGGAAGTGAAAAATATTACCAGTGAAAAAGTAATTGATGCCAGAGCAGGCGTTGTTGAATTTTTATTATTAAATCATCCTTTGGATTGCCCCATATGTGATCAAGCCGGCGAGTGTCATTTACAAGATTTAAGTTTTGAACATGGTAAGTCAAGCACACGCTATGAATTTCAAAGACGTACTTTTAAAAAACATGATATAGGAAAGCATATTCAATTGCATATGACCCGTTGCATATTATGTTATCGTTGTGTCTTTGTTGCTGATCAATTAACTAATAAAAGAACACATGGTATTTTAGATAGAGGGGATCATGCAGAAATTGCAACACATATTGAAAAAAGTTTGGACAATGAATTTATAGGCAATGTGATTGATGTGTGTCCTGTAGGAGCATTAACTGATAAAACATTCCGTTTTAAAAATAGAGTTTGGTTTTTAAAACCAATGGATGCACATCGTGATTGTCCCAGTTGTTCGGGACGAGTCACTTTATGGAACAGAGGCGACGAAGTATTTAGAGTCACCGCACGCAAAGATGAGTGGGGTGAGATTGAAGATACACCAGATGGCAAACCAGGATGGATTTGCAATACTTGTCGATTTGATAAAAAGCATACCAATGATTGGGTGATAGAAGGGCCACGTGAAATAAGCAGACAATCTGTAATTGCTCAGGGGCATTATGCTGGAAATATTGGAACTACCCTTCCAACAGAAACTTTTAAGGCAGTGAATGATGGAAGAGCGCCTCATTTATTAATGGACATACACAATGAAAGTGAAGTGAACTTGCCTTCTGTTCATTTAAGTGAAATAGAGGGTCCTTCCCACGGAACTACTTTTAACAACAATATTAAGAAAGCCTAATAAATAAAGTATGACACTGTTAGCATTTGATTGGGCCTTTATTATTGAAAAATTAATTTTGATAGCGATTATTGTGCTTACTACTTTATTGATTACTTTATATACCACTTTTGGAGAAAGAAAAGTGGCGGCTATTTTACAAGATCGACCAGGTCCCAATAGGGCAGGTCCATTTGGTTTATTACAACCTTTAGCAGATGGCTTAAAACTAATCATGAAGGAAGAAATAATTCCCAATGCATCTAGTAGGTGGTTATTTATCATTGGCCCAGGATTGGCCATGACGGCAAGCTTGATGACTTGTGCAGTGATACCTTGGGGAACGGCCATTCATTTATTTGGAAGAACCATTGAATTACAAGTAGCCGATGTCAACATTGGTATCTTATACATATTCGCAGTGGTAAGTATGGGTGTGTATGGCATCATGATTGGAGGATGGGCTTCTAATAATAAGTTTTCATTGATGTCTGCATTAAGAGCAGCTTCACAAGCCATCAGTTATGAAATTGCTATGGGTTTAGCGCTAATTGCATTATTAATGACAACGGGCACTTTAAGTTTAAAAACTATTGTGGAAGATCAGACAGCTGGACATTGGTGGAATATTGTGTATCAACCTTTGGGCTTTGTTATTTTCTTTATTTGTGCGATGGCAGAATGTAATCGTACCCCCTTTGATTTGCCTGAAGCGGAGAATGAATTAAATTTTGGCTACCATCAGGAATATTCCTCTATGAAATTAGGATTTTACTTATTTGCAGAATACGTCAATATGATTATGAGTAGCGCGATTATGGCTTCGATGTATTTTGGTGGCTATGATTTACCTTTCTTTGACGAAACAACCGTGGCACCTAATATAGCGGCCATGATTGGGTTAGGCACCTTACTAATAAAAATTGTATTATTTGTATTTTTATTTATGTGGATTCGCTGGACCATTCCTCGTTTTAGGTATGATCAATTGATGAATTTAGGATGGAAAAAAATGATACCATTGGCCTTATTCAATATGTTGTTAACTGGGGCTTTAATCTTATCAAAATTATAATTTTTAAAACTGTACGAATAAAACATGCAAGCATTAACCAATAAATCAATCGCAGTAAATCGCACACCCATGACTTTTTGGGAGCGTATGTATTTGATCAATATTATTAAAGGCATGATGATCACTTTTAGTCACATGTTTAAAAAACAGCCTACCGTTAGGTACCCAGAACAAAAAAGGGAATTTAGTCCGGTGTTCAGAGGCTTACATGTTTTAAATAGAGACGAGGAAGGGCGTGAAAATTGTACTGCTTGTGGTTTATGTGCAGTAGCTTGTCCTGCAGAAGCCATTACAATGGAAGCAGCAGAGAGACAGGAAGGAGAAGAGCATTTGTACAAAGAAGAGAAGTACGCAGCAAAATATGAAATAAATATGTTGCGTTGTATTTTTTGTGGTTTGTGTGAAGAGGCTTGCCCTAAAGATGCTATTTATTTAAGTGAAACATTTGCGCCAGCCAATTATACGCGCAAAGGGTTTATTTATGACAAGAACGATTTATTAATTCCCAATACTTTAACTAACGCCAATGCGTTGGCAAAAGCAAAAGGAGTAGAAGCTTAGTAATTATGAATGTATTAGAAATTATATTTTATGCTTTATCTGCTTTTGCACTAGTCTGTGCCATTATGGTACTCATTAGTAAAAACCCAATCCATAGCGTATTGTGGTTGATACTCGTATTTTTTGCCATTTCGGGGCATTATATATTATTGAATGCGCAATTTTTAGCCATCGTAAATATTATCGTTTATGCGGGGGCCATTATGGTCTTGTTTTTATTTGTGATCATGTTGATTAATGTAAAAAAAGACAGTGAACCGCAGAAGCAATTATTTGTAAAGTTGATAGGAGTGATTGCTGGAGGAAGTTTTTTAACCTTGTCAATTTCCTTGGTAAAACAAGCTATGCCATTGGTAGGGAAAACAGTACCCTTAAAAGAAGGAACAATTGGGTTGATACACCCATTAGGAAAAGCATTATTTAACGATTATGTAGTTCCTTTTGAAATAAGTAGTGTATTGTTTTTAAGCGCTATGGTGGGAGCGGTGCTCATTGGAAAAAAATAAAAATTCGAAAGTATGCCTATACAATATTATATCTATTTCTGCTTAGCCCTTTTTAGTATTGGGGTGGTGGGCGTATTAACTCGTCGAAATGCGATAATTGTATTTATGTGCATTGAATTAATGTTGAATGCGGTTAACTTATTATTGGTTGCCTTTTCAAAAATGTATAATGGATTAGCGTTGCAAAATGGGGCAAGCGCTACAGCTGGTATAGACGCACAAATTTTTGTATTTTTTATTATGGTCGTAGCAGCAGCAGAAGTGAGTATTGGGTTGGCCATTATAGTAATGATGTATCGCAATACTCATTCTATAGATATCAATTTCTTAAATAGATTAAAGAACTAAGTCAATGACTTTTATGAAAATAATAATCGCACTCATTATTCTTTGGCCCTTTGCTGGATTTTTATTCAATGGGCTGGGTCGTAATTATTGGAGTAAGAAAGTAATTGCTTATAAGGCAACTGGTTATATTTTTGCTTCCTTTATCGCAAGTATTTTTGCTTTTATACAAGTACAAAATTATGGTGCGGTAACAGTTCATTATTTCGATTTCATTAACACGGACACTGTTAAAATTCCTTTTGATTTTAAAGTAGATGCCTTATCTAGTCTTTTTTTATTGGTGATTACAGGGGTGGGTTCTTTGATCCATTTGTATTCCACTGCTTATATGAAGGAAGAAACAGCACCACATTATGCGCGTTACTTTGCTTATTTGAATTTATTTATATTCTCCATGTTGATTTTGGTCTTAGGAGATAATTATGTAGTTATGTTTATTGGCTGGGAGGGTGTAGGATTGTGTTCTTACTTATTAATTGGCTACTGGTTTACCAATGGCAATTATAACTATGCTGCGAAAAAAGCATTTATCATGAATCGCATTGGCGATCTCGGATTTTTATTGGCTATCTTTTGGCTCATTGTTAAATTAGGAACTGTAAGTTATAGCGAAGTGTTAACTGCGGAAAGCTTGGCAAAATTATCAAGTACCGATATTACAGGCATTACCTTACTATTATTTGTTGGCGCGATGGGAAAGAGTGCACAAATACCTTTATTTACTTGGTTGCCTGATGCCATGGCGGGTCCTACTCCCGTATCTGCTTTGATTCATGCTGCTACCATGGTCACTGCCGGAATATACATGATTACAAGAAGTAATATTTTATATAGCCATAGTGAATTAACACAAAACATCATTGCAATCATTGGAATTAGTACTGCTTTATTAGCGGCTACTATTGCCATTAAACAAAACGATATTAAAAAAGTATTGGCTTATTCCACCGTAAGTCAATTGGGCTATATGTTTTTAGGTTTGGGGGTAGGTGCTTATTCTGGCGCCGTTTTTCATGTGATTACCCATGCCTTTTTCAAAGCCTTATTATTCTTAGGCGCGGGTTCGGTGATACATGCTATGCACCATGAACAAGATATTAGAAAAATGGGCGGATTAAAATCAAAGTTACCTATTACACATATTACCTTTTTAATTGCTTGTATCGCCATAGCGGGGGTGCCACCATTTAGTGGATTCTTTTCTAAAGATGAAATTTTGGCTGCCGCTTTTGCCAAGAGTCCAATTTATTGGGTGCTGGGTGTAATTGGTGCTGCCATGACTGCATTTTATATGTTCCGATTGTATACGACTACTTTCTTAGGAAATTTTAGAGGAACACCCGATCAAGAAAATCATGTGCACGAATCACCATTAGCCATGACTTTGCCATTAATTTTATTGGCTATAGCTAGTGCCTTGGCGGGTGCCATAGGTATTCCTGAAATGATGGGCGGGCATCATTGGTTGTCGCATAATCTTATTCCTATTGTGGGCGAACCTGTTGAATTAGGATTATCTCATTCAATAGAGTGGACTTTAATGGCCGTATCGGTAAGTATTGCACTCATAGCTTTATTATTAGCGATTTCAATGTATAAAAAGAAAACAGACGAGGAACCTTCCACTGCGCTTGGAAAATTTTTCTATCATAAATGGCATATCGACGAATTGTATAATGAAGTAATAGTACAACCATTAAATCGTTTCGCAGGTTTTTTAAAAAATATAATTGAAAAGCAAGTAATAGACGGGGCTGTTAATGGAACTGGAAAGCTAGTTCAGTATAGTGCAAGAAAAGTAAGACTCATTCAAAATGGACAAGTAGGATACTATATTTTATTTATGGTAGCAGGTATTATTTTACTTTTTATGATTTGGTTTAATGATATTTCTATCTTACATTTTTTTAATAAATTAACTAAAAATTAATTAAGCAACCATGATGTTAGTTTCATTTTTGTTCCTTCCCATTTTGGCTGCGATACTGCTGTTGTTTATTAAAAATAATAAGACAGCACAATGGGTTGCAATCCTATTTAGCGGACTTTCATTGCTAGTGGCACTACTAATGCTTAGGATTCCAACTACCGATTTTAATATAGCCTGGTTGCCCAATTTAAACACCAGATTTATTTTACATGCCGACGGGTTGTCTAAGATTTTAATATTACTCACTGCCATCAGTTTTCCTGCCATTTTATTGGCTACAGCCAATAACGAATATAAAAATAGAAATGTTTTCTTATCGCTGCTGCTTTTTGCACAAGCAGGTTTAATGGGAGTTTTCTTAGCAGGGGATGCATTATTATTTTATTTCTTTTGGGAGTTGGCTTTAATTCCTATTTATTTTTTATGTTCTATATGGGGGGGAGAAAAAAGAATTGCCATTACTTTTAAATTTTTCATTTATACTTTTCTAGGTTCTTTATTTATGTTAGCGGGCATTTTATTTTTAAATGCACATACGTCCGATCATAGTTTTTTGATCAACTCTTTTATTCATGCTAACTTAACTGGTGGTGAGCAAGTCACAGCTTTCGCGTTATTTTTTATTGCTTTCGCTATTAAGATGCCTATTTTCCCTTTACATACTTGGCAGCCCGATGCTTATGAACAATCTCCTACTGCGGTAACCATGGTCATGAGTGCGGTGATGGTTAAAATGGGTTTGTATGGAATTCTTAGATGGTTGATGCCTTTGTTCCCAGCCGCATTTATGGCACATACCCATGTAGTGGTTCTTTTATCTGTCATCGGTATTTTGTATGCTTCTTTTATTGCGATTCGTCAAGACGATCTTAAAAGATTAATTGCTTACTCTTCTATTGCGCATATTGGATTAATGAATGCGGCCCTTTTTACGCATACGCAAATAGCCATTCAAGGTGCTTTAATACAATTATTCTCCCATGGTATTAATGTATTAGGATTATGGATGGTTGCGGATATCATCGAACAACAAACAGGTACAAGATCTATGCAACAAATGGGGGGGCTGGCAAAAAAACAACCTACTCTAGCTATTTTATTGGTGGGGTTTGCGCTGGCAAATATTGCATTGCCTTTAACCAATTCTTTTGTAGGAGAATTTTTAATGTTCACTGGCTTGTTCCAATTTAGTCCGTGGATGGCAGCATGCGCGGGAGTAAGTGTGGTATTGGCTGCTATTTACACATTAAATATGGTGCAAAAAGTAGCGTATGGAGCAATAAGCGAAAAAATAAATACCATGCAAAGTTCTAATAAAGGTGCGCAAGCGGTATTAATAATTATGTTAATCATTGTCTTGGTAACAGGCGTATACCCTCAACCTTTATTTTCACTAACGGCCGATACCTTACAAGAATTGTTTGTAAAATAATTAAATGAATTAGTAATGAATGCAATTATAGTTTCTACTTTATTGGGCGTGATTATGATGTTTTGTTCTTGGGGCATTAAAAGCCAACAAGTACAAAAAAACATTGCTTTAATAGGGTTGCTTATTTTAATCATTGCCAATTTATCCCAGTCGTATGGTTGGTTTGTTGTTGATTTTGATACCAAAGGCATGTTGAAATATAGTTTCTTTGGTTTGTATGCCAATACCTTGCTATTCACCCTCACTTTTATTTATGTTTGGATCAATGGAGAGGAGATTGCTAAAATAAGTAATGCATCTGCCGATTTTTACAGTTTATTCTTTTTCATTTTATGTGGTATCAGTATATTGACATCATTTGATAATTTATTAATGTTATTTCTAGGCATAGAGATTTTATCTATCCCTCTTTATATATTAACTGGAGCCGACAAAAAAAATATGTTTAGCAATGAGGCTGCCTTAAAATATTTTTTAATGGGTTCTTTTTCAACAGGTATTTTATTATTGGGCATTACCTTTATTTATGGGGCTACAGGAAGTTTTCATTTAACTGCTCCAGTTGTAAGTATCAGTACTGGAGTAGCGCAAGAGCAAATTTTATTATCAACGGGGTTAATCCTTTTGTTTGCTGCTATGAATTTTAAAGTGTCAGCAGCCCCCTTTCATTTTTGGACTCCTGATGTCTATGATGGGGCGCCAACCGTATTCACTTCTTTTATGGCCACTATTGCAAAGGCGGCAGGATTTATTGCCTTTATCAATGTCTTTAATAGTCAACATAAAGCATTGGGTTACTCCTGGACACTTTTATTAACTTTTGTAATTCTTTCTACCTTATTGGTAGGTAATATTATAGCAGTATTTCAAAGAAGTGTAAAAAGAATGTTAGCGTATTCAAGTATTGCACAAGCAGGTTTTATGTTATTTGCTTTGTATGGCAAATCTGATATAAGCTATGAATCTACTTTATTATATGCCGTAGTTTATTCTATTGCCACTATTGGTATTTTTGCTGTGTTAGTAAAAATGAAAGAAAATAGTTTTGAAGCATTTAATGGGCTTGGTAAAGCACAACCTTTATTGGCATTTACCACTACGGTATTTCTTTTTTCTTTAGCGGGCATTCCTTTAACAGGAGGATTTTTTGCAAAATATTATATGCTCAGTTCCTTATTAAAGGCGGGCGCTGGATTATGGCTGGTGCTCGTAGCCGTAGTATTTGCAGCAATTAGCATTTATTACTATTTTAAAATTATACAAGCAATGTATTTTACTGCTGGTGAGCCAGCAATTAATCCATTGCCTAGTCAATACAAGTATCAGCTTTTGACATTGGCCATATTACTGCTCGTCCTAGGTGTTTTCCCTAATTTACTGCTTAATTATCTCTACTTTTAGCCGTTCTTCATATACTAGCATTAAAGCTATGGGCTTAGTTGAATCTGTCTTACCTTTATACTCATAAAATTGTACAATGACGATTCAGGATTCTTTTGTTTTGGCATGGCGCACCGTAAAGGGCAATAAATTAAGGACTGGAATTACAGTAGCCATTATTGCATTTGGTATCATGGCATTAATAGGTATTATAACTGCCATTTCCGCGATGAATCAAAGTTTAAAAGAAAACTTTTCTTTTATGGGGGCAAATGCCTTTGTTATTAGATACAAAGAAATGAATGCAAGATTTGGCGGGGGCAATAATAATGGAGATGAGTTTGGCAAATCCAAAATAGGGCAAAGAGAAAAAAAATCCAATTTAGATAAGATTATTAGAATTGAGGAAGCCAATTATTTTAAAGAGCATTTTGGATTTAGTCGTTCTGCTGCAAGTATTTCTATAAGAAAGAATGGGAATAATGAATTGCATTATAAGAACAGAAAAACCAATCCGCAAATTTCTTTAATGGGAGGAGATGAAAACTATCTTGCTGTAAATGGTTATTCATTAACGCATGGTCGCAATCTTAATAATGTAGACATCAATAGTGGTAGGAATGTTTGTGTGATTGGATCTAATGTGGCTGCTAAATTATTTCCAGGTAAACCAGAAAAGTGTTTGGATAAAGTTATTTTATTACAAGGCAAGCCCTATCGAGTAATAGGCTTATTGAAATCAAAGGGATCCAGTGCCATGTTGCGTCAAGATGATGTGGTAATTTCTTCCTTAAAAAATGTAAGACAATATCAAGGAAGTTCTTCTTATTCAATAGGGGTTATGGTGAATAACGTTATCGAATTAGAACCTGCTATTGATGAAGCCACAGAACAAATGAGAAAAGCTCGAAGATTGATTCCTTCAGAGTCGGATAATTTTGTAATTGACAAGAGCGATAAATTTGCATCTATGTTTATTGGATTTTTAGCAGGCATTAGTGGTGCTGCAGGAGCTATTGGTATGATAACATTAATTGGGGCGGCGATAGGTCTTATGAATATTATGTTGGTGGCAGTGAGCGAAAGAACAAGAGAAGTAGGATTAATTAAAGCCATTGGTGGAAAAAAGAAAGATGTGCGTCGTCAATTCTTATTTGAGAGTATTTTAATAAGCATATTAGGTGCCGTATTTGGTATCATTTTAGGGGTTTTGGTAGGCAATATTTTTAGCTTGGTTTTACACACTGGGTTTGTCGTTCCATGGATGTGGGTGGTAATAGGGATTGTGATTTGCTCTGTGGTGGGTTTGGCAGCAGGCATCTATCCAGCCATGAAAGCATCGGCCTTAAACCCAATTGACGCCCTTAGGTACGAATAAGCTATTCCCCCCTCTATTTTAGAGGCCATTTACCTCATTTTTAATATCTATTATAGCTTTTTGGGCTTATTTTCTTCAAAATGAACACAAAATTGGGTTTTCGGTAGGCCTTTTTTTCATTTTAAGAAGCTTGTATTAATTAATACAATTGGAGCGCCCAGTTTCAGTCTCGCAAACGCCAGTTAGTTTTAGTATTATTTTTAAATAAATTTATGGGTTGAAATTTGTTTCAACCAATAAATTACTTATTTTGTAAGCCCTTAGAAACTATTGTCAAAAGATTTTAAATAATCTTACCAATTGCGAAAAGGACAATTTCTTTAAAAAATTTTTATTTAAAACCAAAAATCAATTGAATCATGGCTGAGATTAAATCAACTGCAACAGCTGCTGCTTCAAAGAATGCAGCACAGCCTCAAAAGAGCGGAAATCTTGTTGCAACTTTAGCACCTATCTTATGTATTTTAGCAGGTTATGTTATCTGGCGTTTTGTGCTAGGAAACGGAAGTAACTTTACTAACCCAGACCCTAATGGTGGATTCTGGCCTAGTCATAAAGGACCAAAAGGTACTTTTACAAAAATGTACGAAGGCGGTATCGTTGTGCCAATTTTAATTGGTAGTTTACTAATTGTATTAACTTTCGTTATTGAAAGATTAATGACCATTAAGAAAGCTGCAGGAAACGGAAACATTGCTGAATTTATTCGCAAAGTACAATTTCAATTAGCTAACAAAGAAGTTGATAAAGCAATTGCTGAGTGTGACAAACAAAAAGGATCTGTTGGTAATGTTATGAAATCAGGCTTAACTAAGTACAAAGAGATGATTACTAACACTGAACTAGATACAGACCAAAAAGTATTAAATATTCAAAAAGAAATAGAAGAAGCAACTGCATTGGAATTACCAATGTTAGAGAAAAACTTAGTATTCTTATCTACCATCGCATCAGTAGCAACCTTATTAGGTTTGTTTGGTACGGTATTAGGTATGATTCGTTCTTTCTCTAAATTAGGTGAAGAAGGTGGTGGTGAAGCTGCTCGTGAATTATCTCAAGGTATTTCTGAGGCCTTGTATAATACTGCATTGGGTATTGGCACTTCAGCAGTCGCAATCATTATGTACAACGTATTCACTACAAGAATCGATGGTATAACCTATGGTATCGATGAGTCTGGATTTACATTAACTCAAAGTTTCGCAGCTAACTACAAATAGTAGTTGAAGCAAATAATAATTTTAATAAGGGCAACCTTATAAATAATAATTAAAAGAATATACAAATGGGTAGAGCCAAATTACCTCGAAAGAGTACCAACATCGACATGACTGCCATGTGTGATGTGGCTTTCCTTTTATTGTCGTTCTTTATCTTAACAACTAAGTTCAAACCTTCAGAAGCAATAGCAGTTACAACTCCTAGTTCAGTATCTTCTAAAATTGCTCCAAGTAAGGATTTCGTCTTAATTACCATTGATAAAGATGGCAAGGTATTTCTTACTATTGATGACAAGCAAAAAAGAGAAACTATTGCGAACTCTTTGAATGCCACTCGAAATTTAGGAATTGATGTTCCTGCTTTTAAAAGTGCCAGTTTCATAGGAGCTCCTTTAAGTGGTTTAAAATCTTTTTTATCCATCACGGAAGAAAACAGAAAAGGGAACTTACTTCCTGGTATTCCATGTAAGGACAGTACAGACAATGAATTAATAACTTGGATGCAAGTGGTGAATGAAGCTTATGCTGGCTCAAAATTAGACCTGGTATTAAAAGGGGATAATTTATCCAAGTATCCAGCTTTCAAAAATGTACTTGTCGCGTTTAAGAAAAACAATATTCAAAGATTTCAAATGATTACCAATCCTGAAAATGCACCAGTAGGTTCAGAGTTGTATAAGAAATCAATGAGTGGAGAAAAACAGGAAAACTAAATTATAAACTAATTAAAAGCTATTTACTATGGCAGAATTAGATACCTCGGGTGGTGGCCATAAGAAAGGACCAGGGGTCAAAAAAGGAAAGAAGCTATCAACGCGTGTCGATTTGACACCGATGGTGGATTTAGGTTTTCTTTTGATCACCTTCTTCATCTTTACTACTACAATGAGTCAACCTACAGCAATGAAGTTGATTTTGCCTGATGATAAAGTAAAACCTGAAGAGCAAAATAAAGCAAAAGAATCAGGCGCTTTAACCATCATAATGGGTGCAGATAATCATATATATTATTACGAAGGGCAATTAAAACCAGACGCTTCCAATTTTTTATCTGCTTCTTATAATGGAGATAACTCCATTCGTGATATTATCTTGAAAAAGAAGGAATATGTAAGAAGTATCGCACAAGATCAAACCGATCCTGAAAAGGATTTAGTAATCGTGATTAAGCCAAGTTCAACTTGTACTTACAAAAACGTTATTGATATCTTGGATGAGATGTCAATAAATGTCGTAAAAAAATATGCACTAGTAGATATTTTTGACATAGAAGAACAATTGGTTAAGAAATCCGATGAGAACGCAAAATCTACTAGCAATTAAAAGCATTAAAAAATGGACATAAACAAAATATTAAACGCAGATATTCTTGACCTCATTTTTGAGGGAAGGTTTAAGGAATATGGCGCTTATGAATTAAGAAAAACCTACAATGATCGTCTTAAGAAGGCGTTAATTGGAATGGTAACTGTTACCGTTCTATTGGCTGGTGCTGCAATTTGGTCTAATAGCGCTAAAAAATCAAAAACTGAAATCATAGTGACGGATGTTTCTTTAACAGACGTTACTCAAGAGAAAAAACCACCTCCACCGCCGCCGCCACCGCCACCAAAAGTGGAACCACCAAAAGTGGAAATGGCAAAATTTACACCTCCTAAAATTGTAAAAGATGAGGAAGTGAAAAAAGAGGATGAGGTAAAAGAAGTTGAAAAGCTAGAAGACGTAAAAATTGGCGCAATCGATCAGAAAGGTATTAAAGACGATGGTTTAGTAGCGCCAACTGAAACAGTAGCTCCTCCAGCAGAAGAAGAGACAGATAAAATCTTTACGGTGGTTCAAATACCAGCCGAGTTCCCAGGGGGTACACAAGGTTGGATTCGTTACCTAGAAAGAACATTAAACAGAGACTTGCCAGTTGAAAATGGGGCTCCTGCTGGAAAATACTCTGTAGTGGTATCTTTCGTCGTAGCTAGAGATGGTTCTATTAGCGATGTAAAATCAGAGAACGATCCTGGATATGGCACTAAAGATGAAGCGGTTCGTGTAATTACAAGAGGTCCAAAATGGAAGCCCGCAGTTCAAAATGGTCGTAATGTAATTTATCGTCACCGTCAAGCGATTGTATTCGTAGTTTCTGAAGATTAGTTGTAAAACTTTCTTTACACATATTAAATTCCTCTCTCGATTATTCGGGGGAGGAATTTTGGTTTTAAATACATACGCTAATTAAATACTTCATAAAGTTTACCTTTGTACTATGCGCGAAAATTTAAGTTCCTGGAACGATACCATAGTGGCACTTGCCACGCCACCTGGCTTGGGGGCCATTGCAGTGATTCGATTAAGTGGACCCACTTCAATTGAAATGATTAGTTCTATTTTTTCAAAACAAGGATTAAATAGTAAAGCATCACATACCGTTCATTTTGGGAAAATCATCAATGGGAATGAAGTGCTAGATGAAGTGGTAGTGACTATTTATAAAGCACCAAAATCTTATACAGGGGAAGAAGTGGTTGAAATCTCCTGTCATGGTTCGCCCTTTATACAGGATTCAATTTTGCAATTGTTACAGGCCAATGGAGCAAGATTGGCTAAGCCTGGCGAATTTACACAGCGTGCATTTTTAAATGGAAAATTAGATTTAACACAAGCGGAAGCAGTAGCAGATTTAATAGCCAGCAACACCGAAGCGGCGCGTAAAACAGCATTGTATAATTTAAAAGGAGGGTTTTCTTCCGATTTGCAAGTAATGCGTGAGAAGCTGATAAAATTTTCTGCATTAATTGAATTGGAATTAGACTTTTCACAAGAGGATGTTGCTTTTGCCAATAAAAAATCATTGGAGCTATTAGTGCATGAGCTTCAAGAAAAAACAACTGCCTTATTGCTCTCCTTTCAATTAGGCAATGTAATAAAGCATGGCGTACAAGTGGCTATAGTAGGCAAACCAAATGCAGGTAAATCGACACTGTTAAATGCTTTGTTAAATGAAAACAGGGCCTTGGTGAGTGAAATTCCAGGTACCACCCGCGATACGGTGGAAGAGTATTTAAACATACAAGGGGTGATGTACAAGTTAATTGACACTGCGGGTATTAGACAGGCTACTACAGATTCTATAGAGCAAATGGGTATTGAAAAAAGCAAAGAGAAAATTCAAGCAGCCGATATCGTCATTGCTTTGTTTGATGCAAGTACCACAACGGCTGTGCAAATAAAACAATGGAAAAATGAATTGCTAGGAGCGCATAAGCTCATTTTTGTTGGCAATAAAATGGATATCGCTATCGATGCTTCTTTAGAAAAAGATACTGAACTAGAAGATATTATTTTTATTGCAGCCAAAGACAAAAAAAATATTCTATCTCTTGAAAATGCTTTGCATCAAAAAGTGGTGGGAGACGGGCTTAATAAAGAAGGCACTATTGTCACCAATGCAAGACATGTGGCTTCGCTAAAAAGGCTATTGTTTGCACTCAATGATATAGACACGGGTTTGGCAGACAATGTTACAGGCGACTTACTTGCCATCGACATCAATCATGCTTTACATTATTTGGGCACCATCACTGGACAAATTACCAACGATGACCAATTGGATTTTATCTTTTCTAAGTTCTGTATTGGAAAGTAAAATAATTCGTGAAAAATTATAAAGAAAGATGGGTATAGTCTTCGATAAAAAATAAAATATTATCAAAGTCGGCAAATTCGATTTCTTGATGCATCCCTTTTATTACTATCGTTTTCATTCCGGCTTCTTGCGCACATAAGACGCCTTTGGGTGTATCTTCAAAAACAATACAATCCGAAGGGGCTACCCCAAGCAATTCGGCACATTTTAAAAAAGTTTCTGGATGAGGTTTGCTTATAGAAACATCGTCGGCACTTACAATGGCATCAAAATAATTTCTAATAGCAGTATGATCAATTACAAAATCAATATTTAATTTAATGGCAGCCGATCCAATACCCATTTTAATCTTTTGCTCAAAAGCATTTTTTAAAAAAAGGGCAAGTCCGTCAATAAGCTTTAAATGAGGTTTAAATTCTACTCGATACATGGCTTCCTTATTGGCACCAATAGATAATTTTTCTTGCATGGTAAATTTACCTGGAAAAACCCTTTCTAGTAGCTCGTCATTTTTTCCATAACATTGATGCTTGACTTCTTCAATACTTAGTTGGCTACCCAAGGCAGTTAATTGTTGGTGCCATGCGCCAATATGGTAGGGCATGTCATTCACCATGGTCCCATTTAAATCAAAAATAAAAGCCTTTGCTTCCTTTAACATACGAAACATTATTTTTTCTTAATCAATTTATTACATGGAACCGCCTTCAATAAATTTTGCTTCTACTGTTAATTCATCCACTGCTTTTCCTGTTTGCATATTGGCCATCATTTGCACAAAAGCTAATTTTCCTAATTGAAAGCCACTGGTTTCCACATAACTAATGACAGGATAATATAAATTGGGAATAAATCCATTGCTAATACTAATCACACCCATTTCGCTGGGCACTTTTATTTGTAAAGCCTGAATGGCTTTCATAACTCCAATTAATATTTCATCGGTCATGCAAAAAACGGTATCGAACTTTACAGTTTTGTTATAATGGTTTTTGAAAATTTCTTCCGCTTCATTGGAACTTGTTGCATTAATGTATTTAACATTTGTTTTAGGGGAAAGGTCTGTCATAAAGTTTTGAAAAGAGGTTTTTCTAATTTGACTTATGGAAAGCGCAGGATCCCCAAAAATAGCCAATACTTTTTTTGCATTTCTTTTAATGATATTTTTGGCTGCCAACACCCCACAACGTTCATCTGCCATTCTAACTTTAGTAATTGTATTGTCCTTAGGAACTATATCAAAAAAAACAACAGGAATCTCATGTTCATTCATTTTATGATATACGTCTATGTTTTCAGCGCTATTTGATAAGCAAGCAAATACCCCCGAAACTCTATTTTGCCTAAAAATTTTCAAATTGTTTAATTCATTTTCAACATTGTGGCTAGATTGAAAAATCATTAAGGTGTAACCGTTCTTACTACTTTCTTCTTCTAATGCCGCAATAAAATTTTCATAGAAAAAATTGGCTATAGTAGGAACAATGACCCCCAATATTTTACTTCTCTGCGTTCGTAATTGAACGGCATTGGCATTGGGTTCATAGTCTAGGTTTTGTGCAAGTGCTTGAACTTTCGCTTTTGTTTTAGCAGAAATATCTGGATGATTTTTTAATGCCCTAGACACAGTAGAGATGCTTAATTGCAATTGTTGTGCTAATAATTTGAGGGTGGTATTGGTCATTCAGTTTTTGAATTGAAAAACAAAAATATGCAAAATTTCCACAAATATTTTCGCAATCGTTTGTTATTTTAATCGAGAAAAATATTTTAAAATTATTTTCTCATCAATTTTAGGTTTTATCTCATTATTTTAAATACTTATCCTATTGATTTACAATTATATATAACTAAATTCAGATATCAATTAACTAACAAATAGTAGTTTTTGAACAAAATCTTAATAAAAAAGTAACTGTGGAATAGATTTTCTACCTAATTTACGTGTTATAGCATTGTTAAAATGCTAAAATTTTTAAATTTTAAACTTAAAACACATGAAAATTCTAAAGTTTGTGAGGCCAATCATGGTTGCCTTACTTTCACTTTTCTTCGTCTTTTCAGTACAAGCCCAATCGAAAGCTGTTACTGGTAAAGTAGTTGATACCAAAGATGGTTCAGCTATACCTGGTATTACTGTTACTGCAGTTACTGCAAGCGGTAAAAAAGTTACAGCGGTAACTTCTAATGATGGTACTTACAAAGTAGCTTCTACAGAAGTGATTTCAAGATTAGTTGTAACTGGAGTTGGTTTTGAACAACAAGACCTTTCAGTGGGTAACAAAACTTCTTTGAATGTTTCATTGACTTCTTCAGTATCTAGCTTAGGCGAGGTTGTTGTAGTTGGTTATGGTACACAAAAGAAGAAAGAAATTACTAGTGCTATTACTCGTATTAGCTCTGAGGAATTCAACAAAGGAAATATCAATAACGTTGCACAATTATTGCAAGGTAAAGTAGCTGGTCTTTCTATTGCTCGACCAGGTGGTAACCCTAACGAAGGCTTCGCAATCAGATTGAGAGGTCTTTCTACCATTGGAGCAAACACTTCACCATTGGTGGTGGTTGACGGAGTGGTTGGTGCAGACTTAAACTCTATCGATCCTAACGATATTAAAAGTGTCGATGTATTGAAAGATGGATCTGCTGCAGCTATTTACGGTACTCGTGGATCTGCAGGGGTAATCATTGTTACTACTAAGAATGGTTTAAGAGGTGGAACATCTACTTTTAATTATTCTTCTCAAGCAACAGTGGAAAGTCCATTCCGATTTACACCACATATGGATGCTGCTGAATATGGTGCTTTACTTAAAAAATTAGGTACTGGTAATAATTTAGGACAGAGTACAGATTGGAATAAAGCAATTACTAGAAATGCAATTACGCATATTCATAATTTATCTTTCTCTGGCGGTACCGATAAAACTACTTTCGATGTTTCTATGAACTATAGAAATGCAGAAGGTATTGCTATCAATACTGGATTCCAACAATTAAATGGTAGAGTTAATTTAACACACAGAGCTTTAAATGACAAATTGGTATTTAATGTTCAAATGACATCTACTACTAACGAAGCAGATCTTGGATTTAATAACGCATTTGAATATGCTACTATCTACAATCCAACTGCTCCAATTTATTCTAAGGATCCAATGTATGACCTAGCAAAAGGTGGTTATTTTGAGCAAAATGCAACTGAATATTCAAATCCATATGCGGTTTTGGTGCAAAATACAAATCGTAGATCAAGAAGAAATGTCAATTTTGCGGGTTCGGTGGAATATGAAATAGCTAAAGGATTGAAAGTATTGACAAGATATGCTCAGACTACTAATAATTCTGATATCAATGCATACTCTCCAAGAAACGCCTTTATCGATCGTGGTTTCTACACTGGTGCAACTGGTTTAGGAAGAGGTGGATATGGCTGGAAGCAAGCAGATAAATCTATTTCAAGTTTATATGAAAACACTTTATCTTATGCAACTAAAATAGATAAGTTAGCTGTAGATGCGGTAGGTGGTTATTCTTACCAAGAATTCACCAACCAAGGATTTAGTGTAGGCGGTGGTAATTTTATTACTGACTTAGCTAAAGAGAGTATCAATGCTGCTCAAGATTTTCAAAATGGACTAGGTAGCTTAGGTAGTTATAAAAACGGTAGTAAATTAGTAGCGTTCTTTGGACGTGTAAATTTAAACTGGGATAATTACGCTTACTTATCTGCTTCTGTAAGACAAGAAGGATCTACACAATTTGGAGACAATAACAAATGGGGAATTTTCCCAGCGGTGAGTGGTGGTGTGGATTTAAAGAAAATCTTAAATATTGGCATGTTTGATGCGTTGAAATTAAGAACAAGTTATGGTGTAACTGGATCACTTCCTCCACAAGCAGGTTTGGCTCAGTTAACTTTCACAGGTTCTGGTAACTATTTAATTAATGGTAACTGGATCACTACTTACGGACCTAACCAAAATGAAAATAAAGATTTGAAATGGGAGAAAAAGTCGGAGATTGACTTTGGAGTTGACTTTGCTTTGTTAAACAATCGTTTAACTGGTACTCTTGATTATTACCAAAGAACCACTACCGATTTGATCTTTAATGTAACCGTACCTTCTCCTCCAGCCTTATTTAACAGAGCTTGGAGAAACGTAGGTGATTTAGAAGCAAAAGGTTTTGAAGCAGCGTTTAATTATAAAGTAATTACTGATGGTAAATTAACTTGGACTACAGGGGTTAACTACTCCACTAATAAAGTTACTTTAACTAGATTAGATAAATCTGCAGGTTCTTATATTGGTGAAACTAACTTAGGTTCTCCAGGACAAGAAGCAACTCAAATTATTAGAACTTACGAAGGGGGCCAAATAGGTACTTTCTGGAATGCTACTTACCGTGGTATTGATAAAAATGGTAAATTTTTGCATGATGATGGTAAAGGAAACGCTGTTTTATCTACAGCAACCAATTACAAAGGACCTATCGGAAATGGTATGCCTAAATTTGAAATGGGATGGTCAAACACTTTGAACTATGGTAATTTTGACTTGAACTTCTTTATACGTGGATCTTTCGGTCACCAATTAATCAATTTATTTAGAGCATTCTACGAGAATCCAGCCAATGCTTCTATCTACAACGTAGTAAATACTAAGTACTTTGATCCAAAATTAAATGACGCATCTATATTTAGTAGTTTGTTTGTTGAAAAAGCAGACTTCGTGAAATTAGATAACGCTACTTTAGGCTATACTATTCCAGTTTCTGCAAAAACGAAAGCACAAGGCGTTAAAAGTTTAAGAGCTTTCTTAACAGGAAATAACCTAATTACTATTACTAATTATACAGGAGCTGATCCTGAAGTTAGATGGCAAGATGGTGGTAATATCTTAGCTCCAGGTATAGATAGAAGAGCAACTTGGGTGATGACTCGTTCTTTCACTTTAGGAATTAATATTGGACTATAATAATTCAAAAAAAACTTAAATATCGACAATATGAAAAACAACTTTATAAGTAAACTATTTATAGCAACAATGCTACTAGTAGTCGTTTCTTGTACTAAATTAGACGAGGGGCCACTCTTGTATGATAAAGTAACTGGAGACAAATTTGGAGGCACTGATTTAGAATTAAGTGCTGCCGTAGGTGCTGCTTATTCTAACTTACGCGGTGTAGGCGGTAACGGTAACTTGTTCGCATTAAATGGAGTAACTACTGATGAGATTGTAGTTCCAACAAGAGGACCAGATTGGGGCGATGGTGGTCATTGGGTTAGATTAAAAAAACATATATGGAAAGCAGATGATCCTATGCCAACAGGTGGTTGGGGATTTTGTTACAGTGGTATTTCTACATGTAACCGTTTGATTGCTACTTTGCAGGGCATTAATTCACCTTCAGCTGCTAAATACATTGCAGAATTGAAAGTGTTACGTGCTATGTATTTTTATTGGCTATTGGACTGGTATGGTAACGTTCCTTTAAGTATCGACTTTAAAAATGTTGATCCACCTAAGAACGCTACTCAAGCTCAAGTATATGCATTTATCGAATCAGAATTAACAACTAATGGTCCTTTGTTGGCTAAACCTACATCTGTTCCAGACGTTGCAACTTATGGTCGTGCAAACTTCTATACTGCTCAAGCCATCTTAGCTAAATTGTATTTAAACGCTAAAACCTACACTGGTACTGAGCAAAATGCAAAGGCACTTGCCGCAGCTAATACAATCATCAACGCTGGTGTATATAAATTGTCTTCAACTTATGCTGAGAACTTTATTCAAAATAACGCAGGTGCAAAAGAAACCATTTGGGCTGTTCCATTTGATCGTATCAAATTGGGTGGTTTCAACGTGCATATGATGTCATTAAGTTATTTGAATCAAACTACTTACAATATCAATGCGCAACCATGGAATGGTTTCGCATCTACTTCTGAATTTTATAATTCATATATAGATCCAGCTTTAAATCCTGGACCTACTGGTACTGTAGTTGGCCTTGATCCTAAAGGTACCCCAACAACTGGTACTGACGATAAGCGTATGAGAAACAACTTTTTAGTTGGACCTCAGTTTTCAGCTTCTGGTGAAAGATTGGTTGACAATGGTGCTGAACCAGCTGACCCAGATGGCAAACCTTTCACTTTCACTCCTTATGTCAATGAAGTAGAGCCAAATGCTTGGCGTCAATCTGGTGCGAGACTTGGTAAATGGCAGTTCGTGCTTGGTATGACTTCTGAATTGGATAATGATTTTGCAATCTTCAGATATACCGATATCTTACTAGTAAAAGCGGAAGTAACTGCAAGAATAGCTGGCAACTGGAGCGATCCTGCAGCTTTGGCTATTGTAAATCAAATTAGAACTACCCATGGCGGTGTTGATGCATGGACTAGTATGACAGCTGATCAATTTTTAGCTGAAAGAGGAAGAGAAATGGCTTTTGAAGGATGGAGAAGACAAGATTTGATTCGTTTTGGCAGTTTTCAAGCTAAGCGTTTATTCCAAGATGAATCTGCAGCCTACAAAAATCTATACCCTATTCCGGCAACTCAATTGAATGCGAATAAAAATTTAACTCAAAATCCTGGCTACTAATCAGTAGAAGTATTTAACATTAAATTTAGATTTTAAAGCAGCAAATAGCCACGGCTATTTGCTGCTTTTTTTATTAAAAAAGGGGTATTTTTATATACTTAAATACTGGTCAATGATAGGAAGGCGTTGGGCTTGCGTTGGGCAGGCATTTTCTTTAAAATATCTGAATCGCTTTTTTGCTTTACGCAATTTGCGATGTATAGCCTTTCTAGTCGTATTAGCCATTTCATTAAATGCTTGCGGTTTAAAAAATTCATTTACCAAGCCAGAGACCTTATTTAGCTTACTAGACTCTACAAAAACAGGCATTCGCTTTGCCAATAATGTTCCCTATACAGATACCTTGAATGTGTATACTTTTCGAAATTTTTACAATGGCGGTGGTGTAGGTGTTGGGGATATTAATAATGATGGATTATCTGATTTATTTTTCTGTGGTAATTTAAGTTCTAATAAACTTTATATTAACAAAGGGAATTTCCAATTTGAAGACATTACGGAAAAAGCTGGTTTGGCCACAGCGGATATATGGTCAACCGGGGTCACTTTTGCAGACATCAATGGAGACGGCTTATTGGATATTTATATTTGCAAATCGGGTGATTTTACCACCCAACACAGAAGCAATGCATTGTACATTAACAATGGCAATTTAACTTTTACTGAGCGTGCCGAGGAATATGGCCTTGATAATTTAGGCTTATCTACCCATGCTGTCTTTTTTGACTACGATAGAGATGGCGATTTAGATTGTTATTTATTAAACAATTCATTTAAATCGGTGGGTAATTTTGATCTAATAAAAGATCAGCGAAAAATATCGGACAGCTTAGGGGGTAATAAATTGTATCGTAACGATAAAGGCCAATTTAAAGATGTTACGGCAATAGCGGGTATTTTTAGTAGTAAAATTGGATTTGGGTTGGGGGTGACCATAGCAGATGTCAATAAAGATGGTTGGCCAGATATGTATATCTCTAATGATTTTTTTGAGCGTGATTATTTATACATTAATAATAAGAATGGAACTTTCAACGAACAAATTGAAAAAAGCATACATGAATTAAGTTTGAATGCCATGGGGGCAGACATCGCCGACATTAATAATGACGGATTCCCCGATATTTATGTAACAGATATGTTTCCCGATATTGAGTCAAGAGTAAAGTCCAAAGCAAATTTTGAAAAATGGGATAAATACCAAGCCAATTTGCAGGCAGGGTATTATCATCAGTTTGTGCGCAATACTTTACAATTAAATAATGGCAATAATAGTTTTAGTGAAATAGGCAGGCTCGCAGGCACGGATGCCACCGACTGGAGTTGGGGGGCTTTAATTACAGATTTTAACAATGATGGATTAAAAGATGTTTTTGTGGCCAATGGTATTTATAAGGATTTAACCGATCAGGATTATATACAGTATACGGCCAACCCAGATGAAATCAGAAAAATATTAACGAACAATAGAACATCAGGTATTAAAACCTTAATTGATTTAATGCCTTCGAATGCGTTGTCTAATTATGCGTATAGTAATAATGGGGATTTAACATTTACGAATAAGGCGGTGGAGTGGGGTTTAGCTACGCCGAGTTTTTCAAATGGTTCGAGCTATGTAGATTTAGACAA
>CAMBEQ010000036.1 GCA_945865545.1 Sediminibacterium ginsengisoli
GACATATAAATTTAGCTACTTCTGTTTTTTGAAAAATCATATTTAACAGCTCATCTGTTTCCAAAACTCCGCTGCCCCCTGTTTTCCCAACAATGATTGTATTATTATAATATGCCGAAAAGGTTTTATTGGTTGTATCATGCCTTGTACTATCAAAAATGGAATTAAAATTAGCATCTATTTTCCACCCTGTTAAAACCTTTGCTGCATTTTTTACATCATCTTCCGTGTATTTAGAACCCCCTTCTTTGCCCACTGTAAATAACTCTTGTAATTCTCTTCCATAATTTTCATCAGGTGATGTTTTTATATTTAAATACCCATTTAAATACCTTAGCATACCCGAATCAATCGTAATAGCTTTTACAATTTGTTTAAAATTACCAATACAATTGTTTCTTAAAATTTGATGGTGATTATAAATCATAGAGCCATATGCAATCGTGTCTGCTTCTGTACCAAAGTGATTGCTCCAAAATAGGGTGAGCTTTTCACGAATATTTCTTTCTTGTAAATGCCAAACGCTTACTAGCCATTTTTTATAACTATTTCGTCTATTGCTATTGATAGTTCCATCTGTTGTAATATCATTTATCCAAGTAACGCCTAATGGTATTTTGGGATCGGGCGATGCAGTAGTTGCATACTCATTTAATGGCGGCCCTGTTAAAATAGCTGTTAAATTTAATAATTCATCTACACTTGCAGTTAACCCTAGTGGGTTAAAATAATTTATATCTGCAGCCTTAGCTCCAAATAAGGTTCTGTTTAATAAATGTTTGGTATGCAAAGGTAGCCACTTACCCTTATAGGTATTTAAGCCTAAAGAACTCGTTTGGGGGTTGGGCATATAACTAATTATAAAATCTAAATTTAATAAATAGTTTTAAATAGAAACATTATTATCGCTAAAATAATTGAAAAGTAATGCGGCAGCTATTATAATTAGTACAAATAGGTTGCAACGCAGAATTACCTCACTTCGTTCGGCGATCTCTGCCTTTTTAAAAAGATAGAGGATAGCCGTCGCTTCGCTCCGGCATCCGGTTAACCCTCAGTGCAAAAGCATAAAAACAAAGCCTATTTCATTTCATTCAATATGCTTCTTGTTATTTAACTCATTCACAAATTCAAGCGAGCTTGATTTGTTCATTCGTTAAATAACAAAGCCTCAACTTTCGTTGAGGCTTTGTTTTCTTTTTTGGTCGGGAAGACAGGATTCGAACCTGCGACCACCTGGTCCCAAACCAGGTACGCTACCGGACTGCGCTACTTCCCGTTCCTTTTACTAGTTGCCTAGCAAATTTTTTATTCCGGTTATATTCTACTTCAATACTTTATACCTATTTCAAGAACTAAATGAGAGCGGAGAGGAAGGGATTCGAACCCTTGGTACAGTTTAACCCGTACGGCAGTTTAGCAAACTACTGATTTCAGCCACTCATCCACCTCTCCTCCAAAACCTCTTTCGAGGGTTGCAAAAATAAGCAGCTTGACCTTAAATACCTAAAAAAAGTCCGGAATAAACTCAAATAAAGTTCGTTCCGGACCATAATATAGTTAATTGATAAACTGCAGGCTAAAAAGGGCTTCTTACATCGCCGCCAACTGGACTTTCTGAGTCAGTTCCATTACGTTTTCTCTGAACATAGAATCGGTATCCATCAAATCCTTCACGGTTTGACAAGAATGTATTACCGTCGTATGATCGCGTCCACCAAAATGCTCTCCAATTGTTTTTAAAGAGTTTTTTGTAAATGCCTTAGCTAAGTACATTGTAATTTGACGAGCTTGTACAATTTCACGCTTACGTGTTTTTTGTAACAACTTATCATAAGGCACTTCGAAGAATTCACATACCATTTTTTGGATAGCATCAATGGTAATTTCCTTACTGCTAGTTTTTACAAAATTGCGTAATACTTTCTTAGCCAATTCAACATCAATTTCTTTTTTATTCAAAGAAGACTGCGCTAGTAAGGATATTAATGCCCCTTCTAATTCTCTTACATTGGTATTAATATTGTACGCCACATATTTAACTACTTCTTTAGGCATTTCCAAACCATCTGCTTTCATTTTCTTCTCCAAAATTTCGATACGGGTATCGTAATCTGGAACTTGAATATCTGCACTTAATCCCCAACGGAAACGACTTAATAAACGTTCTTGTAATCCTTCTAAATCTTTAGGCGCTTTATCGGATGTTAAAACCAATTGTTTACCACTTTGATGCAAGTGATTAAAAATAGCGAAGAATGCATCCTGAGATTTTTCTGCTCTATTAAAAAACTGAACATCATCAATAATCAACACATCAATTAATTGATAAAAATGTATAAAGTCATTAATGGCATTATTGCGACTATGATCTTGAAACTGATTGATAAATTTTTCTGAACTTACATACAAAACCACTTTATTAGGATGAATGCGTTTTACGTCATTTCCTATGGCTTGCGCTAAATGTGTTTTTCCTAATCCTACCCCTCCGTATATAACTAATGGATTAAAAGAATTAGCCCCTGGCTTTTCGGCCACTGTTTTACCAGCACGGCGCGCTACCCTATTGCAATCCCCTTCTATAAAGGAGTCAAACAGATAATTATGGTTTAATTGGGGGTCAATTTGCATCTTTTTCAACCCTGGAATCACAAATGGATTCTTCACTGGGTTATCAATCACCAACGGGAAGTTCATCTCGTTGTTATTGTAAGTTTTCATACCACTTGCTGGGACATCCATGGAACCTTTCTTGTTGTTTCCACTATCCACCATGATACGATATTCTAATCTAGCTTCTTTTCCTAATTCTCGTTTTAAAGTCTTAGCTAAAAGGTTAACGTAATGTTCTTCTATGTATTCGTAAAAAAATTGGCTGGGAACTTGAATCATTAAAACATTGTCTTTCAAATCGACTGGTTGAATAGGTTCGAACCATGTTTTAAAATGTTGCCATTCGACAATATCCTTAATGATCTTTAAGCAATTACTCCATATTAATTCTGCGCTCTTAGCCATCTTACTTTCTTGCTCTTTGTATAATTATAAAAAAGGTACTAACTGGATTCAAACTCTGGATTAAGGAATTGTGAACCGGAATGCGAATATGACGACTTATTGTTGAAAAAAAAACTTTTTTATTTGGTTTTTTTTACATGTCCCCAAAACCCTACAAACCCTTTGTTTCCTCCTCCCTAATCAGGCGTTCAAGATATATCCTTTTTCTTAAAAACGGTTAGTTATCCACTTATTTTTTGAAGTATTTTTTTGCTCCAAACAAATACTTATTTGCTTTAAGCACCTCCTATTTAGATTTCGCCTTTAAATACTACCTTTACCCAATATAATCATAACTATGAGCTACGAACTAACCGGCAAGCTAATTGCCAAATACGAAATCATTCAGAGAAAAGAGACCTTTAAAACAAGGGAATTTGTGATAGAAAAGACCGATGATATCAATGGTAAAACCATCACTAATTATGTTAAATTTCAATGCGTTCAGGACCGTACCGCCCTTCCAGACCGCTTTAATCTTGGAGATACCGTAAAAGTACTTTTTAATATAAAGGGGTCTAAGTGGAATAAAGATGGCAAAGACAATTATATTACCAATTTGGATGCTTGGCGTATGGAAGCAGTTGCTTTAGGTGTCAATACCGCACCAACCGAAACAAGCACTTATTTTGATATTCCTACCAACGAATCGGGTGATGATTTGCCTTTTTAGTTGATATTCCCCCGATTAGGTATTACTATATTAATGAAAGCATTTTTTTAGGATAAAAACCTAACCCATGCAAACCCAAATCCAAATTAAACTTAGGCCCTCAGAGGCAGCAGATTCTAATGACCTATTAAAGGCCATTAGTCAAATTACGGGCCAACCCAAAGAGGCTATTAAAGGTTTTCACATTCTTAAAAAATCCATTGATGCCCGAAGTAGGCAACAAATTTGGGTAAATTTAAGTATCAGGGTCTTTATTAATGAGCCCCCCGCCAATCGTTTTATTGAACCCTTTCATTTCCCAGTTTTACCCCCCTCTGCCAAAGAAGTCATTATTATAGGTGCAGGGCCAGCTGGTTTATTTGCCGCTTTGGAATGTATTCAATTGGGACTAAGGCCTATTGTGGTAGAAAGGGGCAAAGATGTCAGATCCAGAAGACGTGATTTAGCCAAGTTAAATAAAGAAGGCATCGTCAACCCCGAAAGTAATTATTGTTTTGGTGAAGGGGGTGCGGGAACTTATAGCGATGGAAAATTATATACCAGAAGTAATAAACGTGGTAGTATTGATAAGATATTACGTTTGTTTTATCAATTTGGTGCAGAGGAAACTATATTATACGAAGCACATCCACATATAGGTACCAATAAATTGCCACATATTATTACTGCGATGCGAGAACAAATTGAAGCATCGGGTGGAAAAATTTTATTTGAAAAAAAATTAGTTGATTTTGTTATTGAAAAAGATCAAATTAAAGAAATTATTACATCAGATGGAGATCGAATAAAAGCCAATATAGTTATTTTAGCTACAGGTCATTCTGCTCGAGATATCTTTACCTTACTTTTTGAAAAAAATATTAGCATCGAAGCCAAACCATTCGCTCTGGGCGTTAGAGTGGAACATCCGCAAGCTATTATTGATGCCATACAATACCATTGTTTATTACGCGATCCTAATTTACCACCTGCTTCCTATAGCTTGGTAGAACAAGTAAGTGAAAGAGGCGTATTTAGTTTTTGTATGTGCCCTGGTGGAATTATTGCACCAGCAGCTACCGCACCAGGTGAAATTGTAGTAAATGGATGGAGCCCAAGTAAAAGAGATAATCCTTATGCCAATAGTGGCATGGTGGTACAAATAGATATTCCTACTGCAGCTGAATTTCTAAAAAATAATAAAGCCAATTTACCCAATGATCATCCCTTATTATTATTGGCTTTTCAGCAACAGGTAGAACAAGCTTCTTTTGCATTAGGTGGCGGATTGCAAGTAGCCCCTGCAGCAAGGTTAGTAGATTTTTGTACCAATCAATTATCAAGTTCTTTACCGGATGCCAGTTATTTGCCTGGATTAATGGCAGCTCCTTTACAAGAAGCCTTACCCAATTTTGTACACAAAACATTACAAGATGGATTCAAAGCATTTGGAAAAAAAATGAAAGGCTATTATACCAATGATGCCATAGTGGTGGCTACAGAAAGTAGGACTTCTTCTCCTGTTCGAATACCAAGAGAGACCGATACTTTACATCATCCCCAAATAAAAAACTTATACCCTTGTGGCGAAGGCGCTGGTTATGCAGGTGGTATTGTAAGCGCTGCTATGGATGGCCAAAAACTAGCCCAGCAAATTGCGTTAGCATATGGCATATCCATTCCCAATAGCTTATAATTAATTTTCTGGTTTCTCTTTTTTACTTAATAAAAAGTCATCTTGAATTAAATGATTCAATTTGAATGATTTTAATTCTGCCGATAAATTGGGAGAAATTTCACGGGAAGTGATTATGGGCTTGCCTGCATTTACCCAAGCAGTATACCAAAAATCAGCAATCATATTAGAAGAAGCTATCAACTGCGTATTAATGGTTGAGCCTAATCCATTGGCATAGGCTTCTGCAAATTCTTTGGTATACAATTTGGTTTCTTTACCATAACGCATTTGGGTTTTGTATTTGGTTTCAGGCTTAAATTGAATAGACACTTCTTGTTCCACTGCCAACATTTCTGGAACCAAACTTGCCGCATGACGAATATTCCCCCATAAAGCTTCACTTGGATTTTTTAAATAAGTAGCTTTATGTGAGTTGTATAATTGGTATTGATCAATTCTTAATTCCGGTATAAAAGACTCCCACATACTATGTAATCCTTTTTGATTGGTAAGTTGTCCATCATAATTGATAGTAGTGTGCAAAGGCACATGCACATCTCCTATATAATGTCCAATATCGGCAGCATAAAACAAAATGCTGTCTTTATTTTTAGAACGAAATGCATTAGTTAGTTTATCCAATTCACTCATAATTAAATAAGGTGCCCAACCATACTTTAATAAGGTATCTTGGGAATATTTTTTTACCGCATCCGCCCAATTTAAGGGCATATTGTTGGCTGCATTAGGCCCGTAAGCTTCTAAATCAATGAAATGTTTGGTGGCTTCCGACTTATCGGTGTTGCGTCTAATATCTGGACGAGGCGAATTGGTAACCAAATAATTTTGATCTTTATGGAAATAAGATTGCAATGGTTCTGGCAAACTATAGATAGCCAATTGATTAACGGTACGATGTACTAAAAAACCCCAGCTAGAAAGTCCAATTGTGAACGTAAATGCTAGAAGTATATAGGCTGTTTTCTTATTGAACATAAATGCTAAATTTAATGCGAAGATAGCCAAATCTTTTTCCATTAGCGTTATTTTACAACCACTACCCCCTTTTATCTTTCCATTACTATTGATAAAAGCCCCTCTGTACTTATTTATAAAGAAAATGCTAAAAATGGAATTATATTTGAAATATAAATTCCTAACTATGGATACACTTTTAAGTCTACAAAATTTAAAGAAATATTACGCTACTCAAAAAGCAGTAGATGATATTAGCTTTGATATTAAGCAAGGAAGTATTTTTGGATTACTGGGCCCTAATGGAGCAGGTAAAACTACCCTACTAAGAATGATCACTGGTATTTTTTACCCAGATAGTGGTGCTATTTTATTAGACGGTGCCCCATTCAATCCCATGGTGGATATAGAAAAAATTGGATACATGCCCGAAGAACGTGGTATGTATAAGAAAATGAAAATTGGAGAACAAGCTTTATACCTAGCACAATTAAAAGGAATGTCTAAAGCAGACGCTACGGAAAAAATAAAGTATTGGTTTAAGAAATTTGAAATGGAAAGTTGGTGGAATAAAAAAGTAGAAGATTTGAGTAAAGGAATGAGTCAAAAATTACAATTTGTCATTACCGTCTTACACGAACCCAAACTAATTATTTTAGACGAACCGTTTAGCGGATTAGATCCCTTAAATGCTAATTTAATTAAAGATGAAATTTATGCTTTAGCTAAAAAAGGCTCCACCATTATATTTAGCACCCACCGTATGGAACAAGTTGAAGAAATTTGCGACCATATTGTGCTAGTGAATTTAGGAAAGAAAATTTTAGATGGCACTGTAGCCGATATTAAGCAGCAATTTAAAGAAAATTTATTTTCTATTGAGACCGAAGCTGGCGTAAGCTTGTCAGATTCCTCCGCTTTTAGTATTGTTAGAACTGAAGCTGGTAAAACCTTCGTTAAAATAAACGAAGGTTTCCGCTCCAATGATTTATTACAACAATTAATTACTCAAAACACGCAGGTAATTGGCTTTAACGAAGTGCTTCCTTCCTTAAACGACATTTTTATTAAACTAGTCGAAGGCACGCACGCAGGCGCTAGAGCATTTCAAAATATTTAAAAATAATTAAGATGAATAAGACTTGGCTTATTATACAAAGGGAATATTCTAGTAGAGTAAAAAACAAACGTTTTTTGATACTCACCTTTTTAACACCTATTTTAATTGTAGGACTCATTGCAGCAACAACCTACTTCTCAATTACAGGTGTGGAGCATAGAAATATTGCTGTGATAGACCCAAATGACTTTATTAAAAATTCATTAAAAAATACCAACCAAATTAATTTTAGTTTTCCCAATAATGTAGATTCTAATAATTACCAACAAAAAGGATTTACAGATATTTTAATAATTCCCAAATTTGATAAGAACACGAAGACCGATTATATACTAAGGTCTAAAAAATCAATGGGCTTGATGTTGCAAGAAAGTATTAGTACTAAAATTAATAGTGCCATAGAAGATCAAATGTTACAAGAGGCAGGTATTCAACAAAATATTTTAGATTCCATTCACAAAGCCTCCCAGTTTTCAGAATTAAAAGCTTACGAAGACAAAGGAAGTTCTAGTAAGGAAAGTAATGCAGGCTTGGCCATGGGCATTGGTTATGCAAGTGGCTTGCTTATTTATATGACGATGTTTATTTATGGCGCAATGGTGATGCGCGGCGTGATGGAAGAAAAAACAAATCGTATTGCAGAAGTGATTATAAGTAGTGTGAAGCCATTTGAGCTAATGATGGGAAAAATTATTGGTATTGGCGCAGTAGGTTTAACGCAGTTTTTACTATGGATTATTTTAATCATTAGCTTGACGAGTGCTGCTGCCGGATTTTTACCTTCCGATATTCAACAACAAGTAACAACATTGCAACAAAGTAATGGACAAGTGGCTGGTGGTATGATGCAAGCAAGTGAATCGGCCGTTAAAATATATAACATACAACATACTATGGCTACAGCCAATTGGCCTTTAATAATAGGCTGTTTTATATTTTATTTTATTGGTGGTTATTTATTTTATGCTGCGCTTTTTGCAGCAGTGGGAAGTACTGTAAACGAAGACCCTCAAGATGCACAAAGCTTAATGTTCCCTATTACCATGCCACTTATATTTTCTTATGTAATTACCACCATGGTTACACAAAACCCCAATACGCCTATTGCTTTTTGGGCAAGTATGATTCCATTTAGTTCACCTATGGTCATGATGGCAAGAGTAGCTTATGGTGTGCCAAGCGCAGTGAGTTATTGGGAATTGGCATTAAGTATGTTATGCCTAGTGGGAGGATTTATTTTTACCACTTGGTTAAGTGGACGTATTTATAGAACAGGTATTTTACTATATGGCAAAAAAGTAACTTGGAAAATAATGTTCAAATGGGCTTTTAAAAAAGCATAAGTATTTTAACAACTATAATGCAATTCTAATATTCACTCCTGCCCTGGTATTGGTAATAGGTGGTGAGGAGGAAATATAAGGAGTTGTTCTTCTTTGATCAAAGAAGAATTTCAAATTGATTTTGCTATTTAAAATATAATCAATGGAAGGCTGAATCGTAATCTCTTTTTGACCTCCTGTTCCATAGGCCTCTTTTTGATCCAATCGGCTATTGCTATTGTATACATCTCTAACAGACATATCAAATCTAAAGGTTAAGTCGTTATTCAATTTATTGTTGTTCAACCCAGGAATAGTAAATGGTAGTTTTAAGCCCTTTTTTCTATAGGCGGTGCCAAACACAAATTCAGTACTATTATTTTCGCTTAATTGATAATCTATTAAACTCAATGAAAGTATTCTACTTTTTTTGTATTCAAAACGTAGCGACCATTGTGTAACGGTAGTTAAATTAATCCCAATTAAAGGCTCCATCCTTTCGCTTATGGTAATATTAGGTACTAAGAAATAAGGAATATAATTCTTACTCACTGTGTCTATAAAAGAAGGTGCATTTCTCCTACCTGTATCAGCATACATCAACGAGCTGGTAAATCCATTCATGGATAAAGTACTATTATAACCATGCGCTAAAGTGATATTTGAAAATATATCTGATAGTAGTTTCGTTTTGGCAAGTCCATTATATAAAATGTTCCAATTGGGCTTTGGCAACATTCCAGAAAATGGATTGGATCTAATACTTGAATTGGTTTGATTTAATAAGGATACTTTTTTCGGATCCTCCCCCGTATAGGCTGCAATAAATGCAGGAATTAAAACATCTTGGGCATACTTGCTATAGCCAACTGCATAGCCATCTTTGACTGCTTTATTACCAATGGTATTCCAGTAGTCATTGTTGCCAGCAACGCGCAAAGAAATTTGTTCTCGATAACTCTCAAATGCTTTAAACTGCGTAGAAATTACATTGGGATTATGGGTTGAAAAGAAAGTATTCAAAGCCATATAACTAATATTAAAGCCTCCTGCCGATAAGGGATTGGCATGGGTTGGATTATTATAACCATTAAAAGCTGCATTGCTATTCGTGTCTTTAAATAATTCAGAATATTCCTTACTAAAGGATTTATTCACTATCACATCAATAATTAAAGATTTCACTGGCTCCACCATCATTCTAAATGCAAACTTTTGATCAAAAGTTTGTCTAAATATCAAATTAAAATTGACATCTTTTTTAATATTACCATACAAGCGATATTGATCATTGAGCCAATTAGAATCGGGCTGTCTGCCTAAAAACATATAATCAATAGTGGGCGATAAGCCGGTTCCCGTCTTATTTAAAAATTCAACATTGCCGTCATATCCGGGCAATCGACTATTAAAGCTTTCGGTATAATCGGCATTGGCTGTTTTTAACATAGTTAAGAATCGGGCAATTGTTTTTATACCGCTAGGAACATTAATTGGTTCATTGGCTTTTAGTACTCTTTGGGCAATTCGCTCCTGTCTTCTTGCTTCTCTCCATTTTTTTAAAGTGGAGTCTCTTGCTTTGCCTATTTTACCAGCCAATGCTTCTGCCTTGGTCATTAAAATTTTATTAGCTAAAGGATTGGTGTTGGCTTGCTTCTCTTCTACTTTTTCATCACTAATGGCGGCATTTAAATATTTTGATTTTTTATACAGAGCAGTAAAATTAAACTGTGCCGTAGCTTGGTAGGCTAATGTGTTTTCTATTGTATTACCCAAATCAACGGCCAACCGACTTGACCCAATCCAATTATAACTGGTTACTGCATTTACATTGGCTAATATCCAATTGGTCAAAGGCAATTTAGTAGTAGGTATATCATATCTGACCATGGCCTTTTGACTATACAAAGTATTTCTTCCACTATTTATAATTGGTACAATTCTAGTTAATAAATCTTTGGAAGAAAGTGAACTATTGGCCCCATCAGGTTCATCAATTCTTGAATTCATATTGGCATTAAAATCCATATTCAATGATCTTGTAATTGGCCAACGCATATTAAATAACTGACTCTTCGTAAAATATTTATCATAAGTAGTTTCTACTTTATCAATTGTCCTATCTGAAGAATTGATGATTCTAGGCGTGTATTCTCCATACTGCCTATCCAATACTGTTCTATAACTAATTAAGCTTGGTGCAGGACTAAAGTTAATATCCTTAATCCAAGTAAGCCAAGGCCAATTGGTTTTGATTAATTTTTTGAAAGGCTCAAAACTTTTAACTTGATTGTTAAATGTATACCCAATGGCGCCCCTTTGTTTGGTCATTTTGTTTTGATCAATCACCGGGCTGGTTTGCAACAACTGTGAATAGGAAAAACTTAGGTCAAAATTACTAATGCTTAAAAGACTCGCCTTCCCTTTTGGCAATACCCTCACATTTGTAAAATTTAATGTTTTAATCGTTGACTGATTCGAGGCAAGGTTAACAAGAGAGTCTCGTTGACGCCCTTTTAAAGAATTTACTTCTTGTTCGTACTTAATATCTTTATTAAATGGATCGTACTCAGGATTTTCAATGGATTTATTCAAGCTTGCAAAAACAGGAATAGATATTTTAACTTGTTTGGGTAATAATTTACCAGCTTCAATATTGGTAGCAATATCAAATTGGGTAACACCAGTTCTAACCCTTTGATTCATATTTTGCTCTATGGTTCCAAAGCCTGCCGTGCGCTTATTCATTGAAAGAGATACGTTTCCTATGTCTGCCAATATCATATCCATTCTTCCTAATGCAGCATAGGAGCCACTTTCATCCATTTCAGACAATCTTAATTCATTCACCCACACTTCTGCATTGATCGTACTTTGGGAAGAGGTATTTTCAAAGGCAATTAAAATTCCTTTTATTTCACCTAAATTAGGGTTACCCATTACTGAATAAAATTGTCCAATATTAATTCCAGACTTAATTTCCCTTGGGAATATTTTTGTATATGGATAATTTTCTTTATCCCTATCTAATTTAAGATTTACCAAATCATTTAAACTTAGATTTAAACTGTTTTCGGCGGGCCATACCAGATCTGCTTGTTCAGCACCTGATGGTGTTTCCTTTAAGGGTATTCTTATCTCATAAAAATTGTTTTGAAAGTCCTGCCCCATTCTTATTACTGCCGTGATATCGCCTTTTAATTTATTAGGTTTTTGAGTTTCGGCATGTAAAAACATAGATAAATTACCATATCTACGAATGTCAATATTCATCGTTTTAAATACCCCCCTTGGAGAAGCTTTTTTTAAATTATTTAATTGAACACTTAAAGCTTGTTCATTTTGCAATAAGTTTACTCCATTATTACTTAATAGTTGCACCCGCTCAATGCCTGGAGGAATTACATATTTAATAGGTTGCCTGCTACCATTTTGTTCAATACTTACCGCCAAAGTATTAATAGTGGTATTATCATAAGCAACCGCTTTATAATTACCTGTACCATCAATATCATATATGTATTGCCTCCATTGATTACGTACTAAATCTAATTTTGCAAATCTCATGGTAATAGAATCCTCAAATCCGGTCATGTACATTCTCATAAAACGAATAGATCTAAAATCGGCAATACCGCCAATTGATTTTCTCTTAGGGTCACGAATGGGAATTCTAAATAAATACCAATCCTCTTTACTTTGCGTTCCATCTGCATAGGTGACAGGCACTTGTCTTGAATCGGTAATGTAATTAGACCCAACACCTAAATTTCCTTTCTTTAAATCGATTATATACTCCCAATAAGATTCAGATTCGTTCAATGTGTTGTCTCTGTTTAAATCTTCATTGTCTGGAAGCATCGTGGCAGCGCTACTAAAGACACTAGTTCCTGCCACAGGTGAATTTCCTTGTGGGTTATTAAAATATTTATACCTATCTAAGATACCTGCATTAGCTGCCGTATAGGCGTCGTCTCTATACCATTTATAATTATCAGCACTGGGGTCATTTAAAAATTGTTGCTTCACTGATGAATTGGAAATCTGATCAATCACCTCTTTTCTTTGTAATCGCTCCGCAGCATCATCTAATCCATCAAATCCTATATCCTGAAATTTTCTATCATCAGGATTATTACTAAATGCATTGGTTATTTGAATGGGATTGGTAGGCACTCTACCCCAGGTAGAACTATCCACTGAAGCTGGAATATTAGGTGTTGGCATTCCATTTTCATAAAAACGCCTGCCGTCTCTTAAAATATCTTCACTTACATTTCCTAAATTTAAAACCAGTTGTCCACTTGTAGCAGGTGATTTTATAAATGGATTTTGCACCCAAAATTCCACATACTCAATTACATTGGTTTCAAAATCGGTTTGGTCTAATGCGCGCATAATGCCACCCCACTTATCTGTCGGATCTCCAAACTGCCCCTTAGTATTTAAATCTTTGAAATTATAATTATAGGGCCCTCTCTCTTTAGGATAATAAGTTAAATCAAAAGTGGGCAACTGTATATCGGTAATATTAGTAGTCTTGTTAGGAAAAAGTTCATTGGTAAATACTTGTCGTACCCTAGGATCACTTAATGCTGGTAAATTATTAATCAAAGGATTATTGGAGCTATTTCTATCTTGTAAAGTAGGCTCAATGGTATACCAGGCAATACGCGCTCTTCGCTTATTGTAATCGATGGAATCCGACAAACGAGCTTCGTCAAACGTAGTTAATAATTTATCTTTCACATCTCTATAAGGAGTGGACGCCAAAGCCCAAGAAGTAAATGGAAAACGCAAGTCAATATTCGTTCTAGCAGATTCAAAATCATCTAAATAAACTAGGCCACTCGCCCCCTTGCCAATTTGTTGGGCATGCCCTGGTTGTAAATAAGCGGCTTCTCCATAAGCAGTAATATAAGATTTGGCTTTGGTTTTATAAAAAGGAAGTTTATTTAAAGCTCTGGTTACACTGGGCAATTCTCCTTTATAATTAAAGTCTAGCCCATACATTGCATTTTTAATGGGGTCGGATCCAAAATTAGTTTTCGTAAAAAAAGGGCGCTCACTTAATCTTTGTGATGAAAAACCTAGATTGAAATTTTTACTGGCCACATAATCTAAACGTAATGCCCTAAAAGCCCTTTCTTGAAAACCAAATCCTAAGTTATTTTCAAAAGAAACATTCACTGGAATATTGGAACTTAAAATTCCTGGATTAATAATTCTAACGGTACCAGAACCATAATCTACCATATAATCTGTTCCTTCTTTTAATATTTGCCCACCCGCTCGAACACTTACAGAACCCTGTGGTACATTGAATGCGTTTAAACTAATTTCTGAAGTACCCCCTGCTCCTTTTACCTGACCTTCCATTATAAATCGATTGAGGTTGGTATAAGTTTGCGCATCAGCTTTAATATTTCGATACAATTGCGGGAATAAATATTTTTTTACAAGCGCACTGTCTGTTAAAAATAATTTCTTAAAAGCAATTTCTTTTAAGTCGTCTCCAAAGGGCTCCAATACAGGAAATACAATTCTACCCATTTTAGACAAAACTGTAAATCCTTCCACATAGTCAAACACACCATCTGGTTGCGGATCGTTTCGGTTGTTTAAACGATCTAATCGCAATATTTTAATAAGTGCTTTCCCTTTAACAGAATCATTATTATCGGTTATAGGCAAATATCTTTTTTGGCCTAAACTAGGATCTTCATATAATACATTCAATTGAAAATCGGTTGGCTGAATGGTGCCAAATAAATCCAAAGAGTAAACGTTTTTCATCATCAAATTCCAAATAGGCAAATCAGTTCTTTGCGTAGTTGCTTTTAATAATTTTAAAAACATAATTTGTTGAACACCATTATTGGGATTGAGTGCAATGTCATTTGAAAATTCCCCTACTTGAAATACCTTACCATTATAGGTATATTGGAACGCGACTGCCAATACTTCGTCTGGCTGTAATGGAATATTTAAAGATAAAAATCCAATTTGTGGATTAAAAAAGTATTCATTCTCGGTTAATTTACGCGCAAAAGTTCGCTCATAATCTTCAGAAGATCTTAGTTGTAAATCTTGTGTCAATATAGTTGAAACATCTGAAGGATTTCTTGATTTTGGATTATCGATGATGGAAGAAAACAATCTATTAGCCCCATTGTCTGGATATAGATTTCCTGGATTAGGTACTATATTTTTATTGCTTGGCCTAGCCTCCCCCAAATCTGCTAAACCTACAATGTCTCTCGCATTAGTGGTTTGTCCATTTCTATTGGTCACCCAAACTTCTATTCTTTTAATTTGCGCTTGTGAATTTACAACAGGCAAGTTGCTCATTGCCGTATTATAATTATTTCTAAAGTATTGAGACAATAAGAAGTGCCTATTTTCTTCATAATCATCTAATCTTTTTTGAAAATGCTGAGTGCTAGTCCCACCCTGCAAATTCATAGATTGTCTTTGCGATCTTTGATTGGCAATAGCAGCCGTAACAAATAACCTACCAAATTGCAATTCAGTTTTAACACCAAATAAATTTTGAGTACTAGGAATTAAAGTACTTCTAGAAATGTAATTAATATTTCCTGCATCAATCGATTTTACAATTTCATCTTTTTTACCTCTATAATTTAGTTTTACTTGATTGTCAAAGCCAAGGTTGGATAAAGAGTTTAAATTAATGGGAATTTTTAGTTTATCGCCTATACTTGCATTCATGTTAAAATTAGTATTGGCATCAAAATCAAAGCCTCCATTTTTCCTGGCCGATTCTGGTAAGGTAGGATTGGCTACATTTTGACCCTGGTATCCTGCTCTAATATTAATTTCCCCTACTGGTCTAATATCCACTTTTAAATCCGATCCTGTTTTCCCAAACAATCTGTCAAAATAACTATCGTATACTTTTGCTTTAGGGCGAGACATTTTTCGATTTAAAGTTCCTAAGGAATTGGCCCGTTGCCTAAAATAAGCTTCCTCATCTTTATTGGTTTTTAATTTCCAAAACTCATCAAAAGTTAGCGTAGCAGGAATACGCTGAGGTTTCCCAGCGACCATTTCAGAAATATAATAACTTTTAGAAGCTGGATTATATTCTACTCTTCTTTTTAAAACGGCAGTATCATGCAACTCAAAAGGGTTATTGCTTGGGTCAGATAAAAAATCACCCCGCTTATCTCGTATAGGAAAATGAACAGTATCTTTTCTAAAATTTTTTTTAATAGTATCTTTTCCTTTATTCACTAAACTGTCTGCGAATGGAACTTTCAAAGCGGTTTTAACTTGTGCTGCTAATTCACTCCCAAAAAGAAGTAAAAAACAAGACAGTAAAACCGTTTGAACTATTTTCAAAACTGATTAAAATTATGTTTTAAAAAATTAGCAGTTTTTTAGTGCTGCCTTGATTAAGGTTTCTAAATTAATTGCGGGGTCCTCTGTTTGCATTGTTTTATCCACCGCTTTTTCAGCAACTGCTTTTTGTATGCCTAATGAAATCAATGCCTGAATGGCATCTTGATGAGGAGTATTTTTTGTAGCCAAAGCAAAACCTCCAGTTGGGTTATTATTTATGTTTATTTTAGATAGCTTATCTCTTAATTCAAGTACCAATCTTTCTGCAGATTTTTTCCCAATGCCTTTAATTTGCTCTAATTGTCTTGCATCGCCTTGCACAATGGCTCTAATAATTTCCTCAGGTTGCATTCCCGACAACATCATTCGAGCAGTACTTGCACCTACCCCTGAAACACTAATTAATTGCAAAAACAATTCCTTCTCTTGCTGATCAAAAAAACCAAAAAGCACTTGCGAATTTTCGGTGATATGTAAATAAGTATGTAGTAAACCTTTCTCTTTTTTTGAGATGGATTCATAGGTATTTAAACTAATATTTACCTCATATCCAACACCCCCCACGTCAACGATAAGTTTAGCGGGTGTTAATTGCACAAAATTGCCTTGTAGAAATGCTATCATAATGTGTTCAAATTTAGCACATAAGGAACGAAAAATGGCCATTTGGCCCATTTCTTAGCCAAATTTTCGGATATTTGTATGTCAAAATAAATGATCGCTAATGATGCCCACTTTGAATGCCGCTATAACTGCCGTCGGAGGATATGTTCCTGAAACCAAATTGACCAATTTTGACCTTGAAAAAATGGTGGATACCAACGATGAATGGATTAAAAGTAGGACCGGAATTTCACAGCGTAGTATTTTAAAAGAGCACGGTAAAGCAAGCTCAGATATGGCCGCAAAAGCTATTGAAGAAATTATTCGCAAAAAAAAATTAGACCCTTTAAGTATTGATTGTATTATTTGCGCAACAGTTACCCCTGATATGGTATTTCCATCCACTGCCAATTTAATTGGAGATAAAATTGGCGCCAAGAATGCATTTGGATTTGATTTAGGTGCCGCTTGCAGTGGATTTTTATTTGCCTTAACTACGGCTACTGCTTTTATTGAATCGGGTAGATACAAAAAAATAATTGTAGTAGGTGTAGATAAGATGAGTTCTATTATTGACTATACCGATAGGGCCACCTGTATTTTATTTGGAGATGGCGCAGGTGCTGTTTTAGTAGAACCTACTGAAAGTGGATTAGGTGTACAAGATTCCATTTTAAAAAGTGATGGAAGTGGCGCACCTTATTTGCATATTAAAGCGGGTGGAAGTTTAAAGCCTGCTACAATGGAAACTGTGTTGGCTAAAGAACATTACGCTTTTCAGGATGGACAGCCTGTTTTTAAATTTGCTGTAAAAGGAATGGCGGATGTAAGTGCAGAACTGATGGAAAAACATCATTTAACTGGCGATGATATTGCTTGGTTGGTGCCACACCAAGCCAACTTAAGAATTATAGACGCTACCGCCAATAGAATGGGCTTATCCAAAGAAAAAGTAATGATTAATATTGAAAAATATGGCAATACCACTGCCGCCACCATTCCGCTTTGTTTATGGGATTGGGAATCAAAATTAAAAAAAGGAGACAATTTAATTTTAGCCGCTTTTGGAGGAGGATTTACCTGGGGCGCGACTTGGATTAAATGGGCTTACTAAAAAGTGTTATATTTATTTAAATAGAGGTTATGAAAAATAAAAAATTTAAGGGCATTAGTACAACTACATTGCATACGGCAAATAAAGAGAATGATAATTTCTCGCATACCACCCCTATTTACGCCACTTCCACTTTTACCTTCGACTCCACCAATGAAGGCATGGAGCGATTTTTAGGAAAAGATAAAACGCGTATTTATACAAGATGGGGTAATCCTACTTTTGTTGCAGCAGAAAAAACCATAGAAGCTTTAGAAGCGCATGGTTTGACTAATGAAAAAGGAGAACCTCTTGAATTAAAAGCCCTTTTACATTCAAGTGGTCAGGCTGCCATGAGTACTTTATTTTTAAGCAATTTAAGTGCAGGTGATACTTTAGTTTCACATTTTTCACTGTATGGTGGCACCCAAGAACTAATGCAAAAAATTTTAGCGGAAGCGGGCATCAAAACTATTTTAGTGGATGTGCGTGATTTAAAATTATTAGAAAAAACGATTCAAGAAAATGCAGGCATAAAATTAATACACCTTGAAACGCCTGCTAATCCTACCTTACAGTGTGTAGATATTGAAGCAATAAGTACCCTTGCACACAAAAATGGTATTAAAGTTTCTGTAGACAATACCGTTGCCACTCCATATTTACAACAACCCTTCGCCTTGGGCGCCGATTTTGTTTTTCATTCTGCTACAAAATTTTTAAATGGACATGGATCTGCGCTCAACGGAGTGTTGCTTGGTAAAGACCTTGAATTTATGCAAACTAAGGTATGGAAATGGCATGTTTTATTAGGAGGCAATTCCAATGCATTTGATTCATATTTATTAATTCAAGGAATGAAAACCTTGGAAATTAGAATGGATAGACATTGTAGCAATGCCGCTAAAGTTGCAGCCATTTTAGACAAGCACCCTGCTATTGAAAAAGTAAATTATACAGGACTAGCAAGCCATCCAGATCATGCCATTGCCAAAAAACAAATGAAACAACATGCTCCCTTAATTAGTTTTGAGCTAAAGGGTGGAATAGAGGCAGGCAAGAAATTTATAGATGCTTTAGAAGTTTGTACCCGTGCAGTATCTTTAGGCACAGTGGATACTTTGGTTTCTCACCCTGCTTCCATGACCCATTATGGCATACCTAGAGAAGAGAGAATAAAATATGGTATCACTGATGGCTTAATTAGAATGAGTGTAGGTATAGAAAATTTAGAAGATTTGGAATCCGATTTAACACAAGCCTTATCAAAAATATAGTTTCCTTATTTTGTAATTATTATAAACTATTCTAATGGAGATTATTATTCGTCGAGCAAAAAAAACAGACTGCGCTCGTTTGTTAGAATTGATTCAAGAATTAGCGGTTTACGAAAAAGCACCTGAGGAAGTAACGGTTACTTTATCCCATTTTGAAGAAAGTGGATTTGGCAAAAACCCAGTGTGGTGGGCCTTTGTAGCAGAAGTAAGTGGTGTAGTAGTAGGTATGGCTTTATACTATATTCGGTATTCTACTTGGAAAGGACAAAGAATGTATTTAGAAGATTTATTGGTCACAGAAGAAATGCGTGGCAAAAAAATAGGAAGCTTGTTATTTGATCAATTGATACAAGAAGCAAAAGATAAAAAATACATTGGAATGAATTGGCAGGTATTGGATTGGAATGAACCTGCTATTAATTTTTATAAAAAATACAACGCCAGCTTCGACCCAGAGTGGTTAAACTGCGCGATAAATTTTTAGTCGAAGATAGTTCGTAAAAATTCATTTCTTTTTTTACCAAATGATTTAGATAAGCTAAGTTCAAAACTATTCTGCCTAAGACTAGCCCCTGATAAATCATTATTATAAATATCATAACTTATTCCAAAAATGTACGAACCCATCATTAAAGAGAAAGTTGGAATAAACGCTTCTTTTACTCTATAGTAGCATCCCAAATACAATCTTTTCTCCTCTTCAAATTTATTGCTAATGGGTAAGCTTATTGCACCCCCGCCACCACCGCTTCCTTAAATACTTTTTGCACCAAACCTTGCAACACTTTCCCTGGACCTACTTCGGTAAAATGAGTGGCGCCATCGGCAACCATGGCTTGAACGGTTTGTGTCCACTTTACCGCACCGGTTAATTGTGCAATTAAATTTTGTTTTATTTGAGCAGGATCGGTTACTGCAGTAGCTACCACATTTTGATACACTGGACAAATTGGTGTATTAAAAATTGTTGCTTCGATAGCGGCTGCTAATTCAATTTTTGCTGGATTCATTAAGGGTGAATGAAAGGCACCACCTACTGGTAATACCAATGCACGTTTTGCACCCGCTGCTTTCATTTGCTCGCAGGCAATTTCAATTCCTTTAATACTTCCCGATATAACTAATTGCCCCGGACAATTATAATTGGCAGGTACCACTACTTCTCCGGTTTCTTTTTGTACTTGCGCACATACTTCTTCTACTTTATCATCGGCCAATGCTAACACTGCAGCCATCGTGGATGCTTGTATTTCACAAGCAGCTTGCATGGCTTTGGCACGTACACTTACTAAACGAAGTGCATCTTCAAAGCTTAAAGTTTTATTGGCTACCAGTGCACTAAACTCTCCTAAGCTATGCCCTGCCACCATATCGGGTGCTACTGCATTTTCTGCAGGCATGGTTAAATACGCCACTACAGAATGTATAAAAATAGCTGGTTGTGTTACATTGGTTTGTTTTAACTGCTCGTCGGTTCCTGTAAACATGATATCACTAATTCTGAAGCCTAAAATTTCATTGGCTTTCTCAAACATTTCTTTGGCAGTTGCATTGCTCTCGTATAAATTTTTACCCATTCCCACAAATTGACTTCCTTGACCTGGGAATACAAATGCATTTTTTGACATGTAGAATCGTTTTTACAAAATTAAATAAAAATGGCGAAGTTTCCTTCGCCATTCATCTATAGTATTGTTAACCCAGAAACTAACTAATCGTTAATATCTATGTATTTTAAGAATTCATTCTTTGTATTCTCCTCCTGAAACTTTCCACCAAAATAAGTAGTAATGGTATTAGAACTATCGTCCTTTACCCCTCTACTTGATACACATAGGTGCTTTGCATCCATCATCACTGCTATATCCTGTGTTTGTAAAACTGTTTGCAAAGCTTTTCCTATTTGCATGGTTAAACGCTCTTGCACTTGCGGACGTTTTGAAAAATATTCTACCAATCTGTTCAACTTACTTAAACCAATTACCTTGCCACTGCTAATATAAGCCACATGTGCTTTACCGAAAAAAGGAACAAAGTGATGTTCGCAGTTAGTATAAAAATTAATATTCTTTTCCACCAACATTTCATTGTATTGAAATTTATTTTCAAACAAGGTCATGCTTGGCATATTCGCTGGGTTCAATCCTTGGAATAATTCTTTCACATACATTTTAGCAACACGTAAGGGGGTACCTCTTAAACTATCGTCACGCAAATCCATTCCTAAAATTTCCATGATGGCTTTAAAATGTGGCGCAATGGCAGCAATTTTTTCTTCATCAGATATATCAAAAGCATCTGCACGTAGTGGTGTCTCCACCGAACTTGCCTTGTGCTCATCTCCCATTTCTTCTAATAATAAATTACTTAAATCGATATGCGCTTCTTTAAGCGGGGTAGTCGACAAAGTTTCTTTCTGTTTCATACAACCTTATTTTTAAGTCTAACTCTTTGTTGATACGAGGTCTAATTAAATTATAAATAACTATCGCGATGTTTTCTGCAGTAGGATTTAAATTTATAAATTCGGTCGTATCTAAGTTTAAATTTTTGTGATCAAATCTGGAAATAATTTCTTCTTTAACAATAGTACTTAAGTCTTTGGTGTTGATCACAAAGCCTGTTTGTGCATCTGGAACTCCATTTACTTGTACCACTAGTTCGTAATTATGTCCGTGGTAATTTGGGTTGGCACAGGGTCCAAAAACTGTTGCGTTTTTTTCGTTGGACCAATCGGCACAAAACAATCGGTGCGCGGCATTAAAATGCTCTTTTCTAAATACCGCTACTTTTTGTTCCATGCTTCCAAATTAAGAGAACGAAGTTACATTAATAATAACGCGGAAGGATTCAATTTGTTTATTCTTTTAGATAAAAAGATGAACGTTTAATGAATTTATCCTTTTTCGATAGATTTTTAGGACAAAAAAGACCAATTCTATTCCCCAAAGTATTCTACATAGATACGTGGCGTCTCGTATAACTTGATACAATGCAATTGAACTTCGGTTGGGATATGTGGCTGCAATTGTTTCCATATTGCCATCACCAAATTTTCGGTGCTACACATTTGATTTTGCATAAAAGGAACATCCACATTTAAATTCTTATGATCTAATTGATCTATTACATGCTTCTTAATAAGCATACTTAATTTTTTAACATCAAATAAAAATCCGGTTTCTGGGTCTGGCTTGCCTTTAACCGTTACGAAAATCTCGTAATTATGTCCATGCCAATTTTCGTTTGCACATGCCCCAAACACTTCCTCGTTTTTTTCCTTGCTCCAATTAGGATTCGCTAGCTTA
>CAMBEQ010000037.1 GCA_945865545.1 Sediminibacterium ginsengisoli
CTCTATTCAACCCTGATTTCGTTTGGAGAGAGTGTTCCCGTGCAAGGGAACTCCTTTCGATTTTAAAAGAGCAAAAACAATTAGACTGGATCCTTTTGCTAGCAAAAAATGAACAGTTGCAAAATGGATTAGGTTTTGAGATTAGTCGCTTTAAAATAGATCTTTATAACTAATCCTTCTAAAATCAAATAAACATGAATAAACTAATTATCTTCTTTTTCTTATTCTATTTTGCTCTCGCAGGATTCTCCCAAACAATGGCACCTCCATCGATCGCATCAATAACAAACGGCAAGGTAAGCGCCAAATGGAAAGGCCAAAAGGCAACTCTCAAACCTGGTGATACCATTGGGCCATGGACGCTTATGTCGGTACTTTCAGATAGCAAACCGTTGCCAGTAGCTGTGTTCGAAAACTTCAACGAACGCAACGGGCAAATGGTGTTGGTTAATAAAACCGGCATTCGTCACACCTTCGATAAATCGCTTGAAGCCACTTTTCCGACCGATTCTTTCAGGCTCTATAATGGACACACCCTCAAGGAGGTAATGGATAACCCCGTGGATATCCTTGGCAATGAGGTTCTTTCCAAAAAGGGAGATCCTGATTACGAGCAAGTGGCTCCGTTAATATCACCTCTTAGGATTTTAGGTGTTCGCACTTATTCGTTCCTAGGTACCCGCAACAACTATGATAAAGTTCCATTTTTTTATGGAGGGGTTACCCCCACTTTTTATCCAGCTATGTTTATGCCTGAAATCAACGAAGTGATAAAATCTCATAAAGTATTTGACGGATTGGTGGGAGGTTGGCTCCCTGCTCTACGGTTTGTCTATCCTCAGCCCAACAATAACTGGGTGGAAATGGTTGCATTTGCACCCTTTCGGATGGAGAACGCAAACAAATGGATGCAGCCGGTATGGTACAGGCTAAGCCGGGTGAGCAACGGGAAACTGGCTGAAGTAAAATATTTTGATTCATACATTCCTTACGCACCCCGGACAACAGCTTCTTCAACTGATTTTTATAAAGACTTTATTGGATTTCAGGATGGTTGGAACAAAGAATTGAATGGATCAATGCAGGTTTCAGTACCGGAAAAGCGCATAGCCGATATGTCGCGATATTCCCTAACCCGGGTGCTAATGACCCGCAATGAGCTTAGTCCCAAATATGGTGCAGTGGAAGAACAATATGGGCATACCCAACACGATGGTTTTCAGGATACCTTTAATGCGGAAGTGTTGGCAATGATGGAGTGGGGAATGCCAGATATGGCAAAAGCATATATTGTGAATTATTTAGAACAATGGGTTCGCGACGATGGTTCATTACTCTATAGAGGTGCAGAAATTGGGCAGTATGGGCGAATGTTGACCAATATTGCGCAATATGCAGCTTACACCGGAGACTATAATCTGCTCCTGAAATACCGTATTCGCATTAATGCTATTACAAAACTCTTATTGTCGTTGCGAAAACAAGCACTTCAATTGGATTCAAATGATCCGCGTCATGGATTGATTCCCGGCTTTTCCGAAGCAGATGCTTGTTTATTTTTTGGTGAGCCGAAGCGATATGAAGTACCTTATTTTGGAAACAGTACAGAAGCAGTAAGAGGATTGCGCGACCTTGGCCTTGCCTGGCAAAAATCTTCTGATCTTGAACAACAAAAATGGGGCCGGGGACTTGTGGAACAATCCAAGGCTCTCGAAAAGGATCTACAAGTTTCCATTAAAAGGTCGATCCTCCCGCAAACAACACCACCTTGCATTCCACCTATTGCTGGCGGAAAACCTTTTGATATGGCTTTGGCCAACGATGACAATGCACCTGAGAAGTATGCTGACCGTTCGTATGTTGAGATGTTATTTTCAGGTAACATTACCCGCGAACAGGTTAAAATGATACTTGATTACCGTGCTACCCATAACGATATGATTTTGGGAATGCCATCAATCATTTCACGTGGTTTCAGTAGTAAGTCGAAAGTTCTAGACGGCTACATACTATACATGCACGCATACGGGCTATTGCAGCACGATTTTGTTCGAGAATACCTACTGTTGCTCAATGGCATGATAGCCCACCATTATACAAGAGGAAGCTGGACTGCAACGGAATGTCGGAATATTGATCCGAACGAAGGTTCCAATCCATACGCCACACCAGCCCAGTTGGTTGTTCCGCTGATGGCCCGCTGGCTGCTTGTATTTGAAGACCCTCAATCGGGCGATCTGTGGTTGGCTAAGGCTGCCCAGCGCGATTGGTTTGCGGACGGACAACATTTTTGGGTAAAAGATGCTCCCACCCGGCATGGTCGAATCGGGTTCTCAGTCGCTTCGTCGCTGAACAATGGCAAGATCGAAGCAACGCTGGAACTACCCAAGAAACCGGTTACATCCCAAATCTTCCTAAGGCTTAGAGTTCCCGAAGGGCATACGCTTAAAGCAGTAACCGTTGATGGAAAACCATATATGAATTTCAGCCCAGCCAACGAAACGATTACCTTTGCGGTAGGAGCATCGGGAAAGAAAAAGATTGTGGCTGAGTATTCGGAATAACCCAAATTGATTAAAAAATTAATTACATCCTTATACTTTTAGTCATTTAATTTTATTGAACTTTTTTTATGAAAATCATACAAGGCACCCTGGTATTTTTATTATTCATTTGCAGTAATACTGCATTTGCTCAAAAAATTATCCGCGTACATTCGCCCGACAGCAATATTGTTTTTTCTTTCCTGATGACAAAAAATGCTCTTGCTTACCAGCTTGGATACAAGGGTAAACAATTAGTGGATAAATCAGTGCTCCGTCTGGCCTTTAAGGAGGATGGGGATTTTTCGGAGGAGCTAGTAAAAGGTAAACCAATATTCAGAAAAGGGGATGAAACCTATGACCTTATTGTTGGAAAAGCGAAAACTGTACACAGCCAATACTGGGAACTTACGGTACCGATCACACGATTAAATGATACAACAAAAAAGCAGGTGAATTTCGTTGTAAGGGTTTTTAATGACGGAGTAGCTTTCCGTTATGAATTTCCTTCCCAGAAAAACTGGGAGCGGATTATTTTAACAGAAGAAGAAACCACTTTTAACCTTGCACAAAACCCAACCGTGCTCACGCTTTTCAGGGAGAACTATACCACCTCCCACGAGGGTTATTATGATTCAATGCGGTTGAGCGAAGTGAAAGAGGATACTTTGATGGACCTGCCTACCTTATTTCAATTTCCCGGATCTGTTTATATGGCCATCACCGAAGCCAACCTGCGCAATTATGCAGGCATGTACCTGGCAAAGAAGAAAGGCATTTTAACAACAATGCTTTCACCTCTTCCAGGGCAAACAGAAATAAAAGTGAAAGCCATGTTGCCACATCATTCTCCCTGGAGGGTAATGATGATAAGTGACAGGGTTGGTGCATTGATCGAATCAAATATCTTGACCAACCTCAGTGACCCGAACGAGATAAAAGATGTGTCCTGGATAAAGCCTGGGAAAAGTACGTTTCCTTGGTGGAACGGCACCATTATTCCGGACACCTCATGGCCTGGGGGCAACAATTTTGAAACGAATAAATATTATATAGACTTTTGTGCCCGTCATAAGATCGAGTACCATTCTATCGTTGAATATGGCCTGCATGAATGGTATGTAAATGATGGCGCCGGTTATATGCCAGGCCCAAATGCAGATGCAACGAGGGCCGTGGCTGGTCTTGATATGAAAGCAATCTGTGATTATGCAAAGCAACAAGGCGTTAAAATACGGGTATGGGTGCATTGGAAGGCATTGTACCCAAAGCTGGAAGAAGCATTTGCACAATATGAAAAATGGGGATTATCCGGCCTGATGATGGATTTTATGGACAGGGATGACCAGGAAATGGTCAATATCTATGAAGAGGTCTTACGTGCTGCGGCCAAGCATAAATTGCATATTCAGTTTCATGGTGCTTTTAAGCCCACCGGTCTGCACCGTACTTTTCCCAATGAATTTACCCGAGAGGCCACTTTTAATTATGAAATTAATAAAGGGAACGAAACCGGCCTAAGCCCGGACCATGACATTAACATGCCGTTTACGAGGTTACTTGCTGGGCCCACCGATTACCACCTCGGCGGTTTCAGGGCTGTAACATCTGCTAAATTTAAGCCCCAGCAAAGCCGCCCGCTTATGATTGGTTCACGTTGCCATATGCTGGCTATGTATGTTGTACTAGAAAGTTACCTGGCAATGGTATGCGATTTCCCAACTGCATATGAGGGCCAACTAGGCTTTAAATTCATTGAGGATGTACCCACCTCCTGGGATGAAACGGTAGTACCCTTGGCACAGGAACATGAATATGTGACAATTGCGAGAAGGAAGGGGCAGGACTGGTTTTTTGGCACCATCAATAATACAAAAACAAGGTCCTTGCAATTATCGCTCAAATTTCTGCCAGCCGGCAATTATACCGCTGAAATATATGGTGACACGGATGCTACTGCAGAAAATCCAAATCATTTGTCTGTTATTGTACAAACGGTTAGCAATAGGGATACTATTACAATGAATCTTGCAGCGGGTGGCGGGCACGCCATGCGCCTGGTGAAACAGTAACGAATTAAAAAACTGCAACTATTTATCATGATATAAATTTTTAACAGCAAAAAAATAAAAAATATTTTTGGACGAATAAAGTAAATTTTTAAATAAAAAATTATGAAAAGACTTTTGATAGTGATAATGGGGGTAGTTACATTAACAAATTCCTGTAAGCAAAGAACAGAGGTTAGCAGGACCTATTTCCCGGAGCCGATCTCTTATTGTAAAACCGTAAAGGAATTAAATGAGGTGGTAAAGTTCAATAATTTCACTCCGATCGTTGCTTCTCGAAATTATACCTACGCCAATATTGCCGCTTATGAGTGTATAGCAGCTGCTTACCCAAAAAAGTATCAATCTTTAGCTGGACAAATTCAAGGCCTAACTACGATGCCTACATTGGATACTACCCACCCAGTGGATGTTGAATTTTCGGCCTTGTTGGCTTTTTGTAAGGTTGGAGAAGCGGTTACTTTTCCGGAAGGGAGTATGAGAGATTTTGTAGACAGTTTAAAATCCCTCGCTAAAAGCAAAGGGATGCCTACTGAGATGTTAAACAATTCCATCGCTTTTTCCGATACCATTGCAAAATCAATTTTGGCTTGGAGTAAAAAAGATAATTACCTACAGACAAGAACCGCTGAAAAATATACCGTAACTGACTTGCCTGGTCGTTGGGTGCCTACACCGCCGATGTATGCAAGTGCCATTGAACCGCATTGGAATGAAATCAGGACCCTAGTTATGGATAGAGCAGATCAGTTTAGAACACCCCTACCGATTCCTTTTAATATGAGTGATAAGCAGGGGCCATATTATAAGCAGGTAATGGAAGTTAAAAATGCGATCGATCATTTGACAGACGAGCAAAAGCATATTGCACTATTTTGGAATGACCTTCCCAATGAATTACATGTGAGTGGGCACGTTCAGTTTATCACAAAAAAGTTTTCTCCTCCCGGACACTGGATGAATATTGTAGGAATTGCCTCGGTGAATTCAAAGGCTGACTTTGCCAAAACAGTAGCTGCGTATACCCTTACCTCAATTTGTATGTTTGATGCGTTTATCCAATGCTGGGATGAAAAATTCAGAAGCAATATGGCAAGACCCGAAACGGTAATCAATAAATATATCGACCCAGAGTGGAGACCATTTTTGCAAACACCTCCTTTTCCCGAATATACTTGTGGGCATAGTACAGTTTCCTCTGCAGCTGCTTCTGCGCTTACCAAAATGTATGGTGAAAATTTCAAGTATACCGATACCAGTGAACTTGAATTTGGAATTCCTAACCGATCTTTTACTTCCTTCAGAGAGGCGTCTAATGAAAACAATCTGGCCCGATTTTACGGAGGTATCCATTTTCATCCAAGTTGTTTGGTAAGTACCGAATATGGTAAAAAAGTAGGCGATTTTGTAGTGGGGAAATTGGTATTGGATAGAGCGTTGCGGTAATTTAGGTTTAGAGGTTTAGGGGTTAATTCGCGGATCATTTTCTATTTCAAAAAGTAGATTATAATTTAATACACAATATTCATGCAAAAATTTATTTTCATTCTTACAATTGGCTATTTTATACAAATTAACTAGTACCGAAAAAATTTCTATTTTTTCCCAGTAGCCGCATAAATGATACCTGCACTAATATGACTTAAATAAGTTGGATCAGAGAAGTCGGCAGGTACGTGTCCAAGGTTCGTATAAAAGGCGCGCCCACCATCAAAATCATGATACCATGCAATTGGATGAAATGATCCCATTCCATTTCCAATAACTGAGCCCCAAGCTACCTTCGGATTATAAGAATTTTCATCAATGGATAATACCGTTTTTAAACCACTTACTTTATCAGCACTAAATTCATACCACTCATCGGTCCATTGTTTATTATTAGCAAAACCTTCCAGTCCTGGGAAGGTTGCATCTAAAACATTTAAACGAGCTGTTTGAATGGCTGGATGAATATGAAACATTCTGCCTACTAGTTGTGTATACCAAGGCCAATCATACTCAGTATCAGAAGCGCTATGTATCCCCATAAATCCTTTACCTGATTGTATAAAACGTTCCATTACTTTTTGCTCCTCATTGTTAAGAATATCGCCAGTGGTATTTAAAAAAATAACTACTTGGTAACTGGCTAAAGTTTTATCCGTAAAGCCAACATTACTCTCCAATAAATCAACTTTAAAATTATGTTTATCGCCTAATTTTTGAATGGCCAGTACACCAGCGTGTATAGATTCATGATGCCATCCTCTTGTGGTGGTAACCAACAAAGCATTGAACTGCTTTTGTGCTAACAAAAAATAAGAAGATCCAAAAATGAATACACTTAATAGAATTGCTTTTTTGATAGATTTCATAGTATAATAAATTAATGATTATTTATAAATTGATTTTAAAATTATTTTTTCTTAAGTTGTTGCATGTAGGCAATTAAATCGGCCATACCTTGGGTACTCATAGTTTTATACAAACCTTCCGGCATCATGGATTCTTTAAGCTGTGTAGAAGATTGTACTTGGCTTGTTTTAAATTGCTCTTTGGTACCTCCAGGAAGTTTAAGGTCAATATCGGTTTCTGTTTTACTGGCAATAATACCAGTAACCGTTGAGCCATCTTTTAATTTCAGTGTCCATCCTTCAAATCCAAAACTAATTCCTTCCGATGGATGTAATATTGTATTTAATAAACCTTCTTTAGGATACTTAGAACCAATTTCAGAAAGTTTAGGGCCAAAATCATTTCCTTCTGCATTTACTTTATGACATACGGCACAAGTATTAATATAAACAATTTTCCCCTTCGCCGCATCCCCTGTGAGTGCATTAATACTAGCTAAAGTAGGCATCGCGGAAGCAGTTGCAGTCATATGATTAGGTAAATAACTTTCCGCTTCAGCTCTTACCGAACCACGCCATGCACCGCTAACGCTGCTTACTACATCGGGTATTAAATCTTGAGGTACTTTTTTATTTTTTAAAATAGTAAGTACTCTTTCTTCCCCATCCCAACTTTTACCAATTTTACTAGCCGCTTCTTTGCGTAAACTTTTTTCATATTGTTTAGATAAAGCAATGGTTTGTAAAATATCAATAGATTCTTTACTACCTACTCTACTGATGCTGGTTAATAATGATTTTAATTGTGCTGTGTCTTTCCCATTTAATATAGACCATACCAATTTACTTCCTCCAAAAGAAAGCAATAAGCCTGCGGATTTTTTCCCTATGTCTTCGTCCTTTTTGCTAATGGCCAATTGAAGTAAATTATTACTTTCCGATTTTATTGCATAACGTTTTACCAAATCAAAATATTCATTGGTACCAAATACTAATTTAACCACTTGTTGCAAAGCCTGTTGAGCAATGGGCGATTGATTAACCGATTTAATATCTAAAGCAAATAATACTAATTTATTCAAAGCCGCATCATTGCTCTTATTATTTTCAATCATCTTCAACAGCAAGCCCGCTTTTAAAGGCCCCGCATTAAAATCAAAGGCTCGGAAATAACGTAGGCGATCTTTCAACGCCACTTTTTCGTCGACTGCTAACTTAGCTAAATAAGGAACCGCTTCGTCTGTCCTAGCGCGCCAAACAATATCTTTACCTGCTGCATCTCTTAAAGGATCTTTTACAATGGATACGTAAGCTTTAAAAAAATGATCCCATTGTTTATCTGCGCCAATGCCTAAAGCTTCCAAGTACCAACGATCTTTACCATCATATTTATTGGCTAGGGTAGCCCATAAGTTTGCTGCTTCAGGAGCTTTGTGATGATGAAGTGCAATAGCCACTTCTCTTCTTACTTGCACATCGGCATCATTGACTAAAGCATTTAATACTAAAGTCAAATTTTGTTTCAACTGCGCAGCAGCCCTAATGGCTACTATACGAATATTGGGGTTATTATCTTTAGTAGCTTGATCAATATATTTTTTAGCATCTGCTTTAGGTAATTTTACTAAAGCCCAAAAAGCCCTTGCGCGCATTTTAGGATTGGCTGTTGAATTCCATAATTTTTCAAGATCAACTATAGACTTATCTCCAAAAGATTGTAAACTCGTAAAAGCATGATGACGTACAGCAAGGTTAGGACTTTGTAAAGCTGTCACTGCGCCTGCAGGGGTAGTATAATCTTGTTTAGGAATAATATATTTAGCAGCAGCGGCTGGAGCCACACGATAAATACGGCCTCTTGTTTGATCTCCTGCCTGATGACCTCCTACCCCTGGATCGTACCAATCGGCTACAATCAATGATCCATCTGGTGCTATACAAACATCTGCTGGGCGGAACCATTGATCTTGATCTCCTTTTAAAATATTATTAATGTCCACTGAATAACCAGCCCCATTATTTTTTAGTGCATAAGAGCGAACTACATTGGGTCCTGGATCAGAATGAATAAGTTGGTCTTGAAATTTCTTAGGCAATAAATTTCCTTCATAGACCAGCATTCCTGTTGGAGAACCTGCACCAGTTTGTAATAAATTAGGGACTTCCCCTGGGTCATTTAAATGCCAGTGGCGAAATGAAATAGAATCCTCCATATTGGTACGGTTGGCTTCCCATCCAGCGCCAGTCATTTCATCTTTATATCCATAATTACCATAGGGTAATATATAATTGATACGTACTCCTTTATTACCATCATCATCATTATCACTTTGCCATAAACTTCCATAGCTATCCACGGCCACTTCGAAAGGGTTACGAAAATTACTAGCCAAACATTCAACATGAGTACCATCAGGATCACATCTAAAAATCATGCCCTGTTGATATTTTTTAGGACCAATCTCATCCCCATCCTGATCTACAACTGTTTTACCATTTTTATCTTTTAATGTTTTTCCTTCATTACCAAGATTGAAATACAATTTGCCATCTACTCCAAAAGTAAATGCATGCGCCCCATGGTCATGCTGCTCGCCACCAATACCTTGAAATAAAATTTCTTTACGGTCGGCCACATCATCTCCATTGTCATCATAGAATGACCATACATAAGGGCTTTGAGAAACAATCACGCGGTTGCCCAAAACACTTATACCTAATGGAGAATTTAATTCTGGACCTTGATAAAAAACTTTAGCGGTATCAGCCTTGCCGTCCCCGTCAGTGTCTTCCAATATCATAATACGATCGCCTTTCGGGTTAGTGGGATTGCCATTAATTGCGGGGCGGTAATTGTACGCTTCTGTTACCCAAATTCTACCTTTTTCGTCTACATCGATATTGGTTGGATTTTGAAGCATTGGTTCGGTCGCCACAATTTGTACAGCTAAATCATCAAAAACGGATAGTCCTTTTAATGCATTTTCAGCAAGGTGTTTTTGTAGTTCGGCAATACTGTCTGATGCATTATTATTTGTATTTGAACTACCCTGATTATTACAGGATACATTCAATAAGAATAAAAAGAATAACGCTAAAACTTTTATAAGCTTAAATATATCTTTCATTTGAATGACTTTAAATAATAGAAATTACATTGATACGGGAAGTTAAAGAAAGATGTAGAGATAGCAAAACGAAAAGGCCATTGCTTTTTCCAAAACAATAGTAAAAACTGGAGGAAAATTGGAAAAATTAGAAAAATTAGGCAAAAAGGAACACTGAAAGTGTTATAAGGGTACGATAGTATATTAATTTCTAAAAATTAATATTGTTAAAAATGGATACCCTAAGTACATCCAAGTTAGAATATTTATTTTTAGCATTAAGATGCTGATACACATTGGTATAACCAAATTGAAAAATATTATCCTTATTTAAATAGTAAAAAAATCCAGCAGAAATTCTGTTTTGATCAAAAGTATTGTACACTATACTTTTTCCGTAATTAATATAAATTTCGTCTGAAAGTACAAGGGAAAGACTTCCTTTTTGATAAGGATGTGTAGTCAAAGGAATTTGACTTAAAAATTGATACCTAAGCCGATAGGTAAAATCAAAATTAGAAGTGGGCGCATTGTTACTTACGGTTTGTTTAAACCTTTCTTCTAGTCTTAACCACTGAAGAAATTTAGAATGACGAGATTGGGTGTTGAGCTGTATCATTTGCCATGGACGATATTCTGCAATATGATACGTATTATTCCCTTTATTTATTTGATCAACATACGTTAAAGACCCTATTATTCTAATTTTTTTTTTGGTATAATAGGTGGCCCCCAAAGTAGTTTCAGTGGCTAATACAGAATTAAAATAATTATCGGTTAATTTTAGTTGAAGATCAATCCAAGAACCCCATCTTTTAGAATACCTATTTTGGTTTAAATAATCCAACCAGGTTTGTTGTCCATATTGAACTTGCCTAGTTTGTGCATTTGAAAAAATAGAACACAATATAAACAATGAGAGTATATAATATTTAATGCTCATTTAAGGCTCTGAAATTACAAATAATTTTTTAAATCAATTTATAATTATTAGATTGTAGATTAAATCAAAGGTTTAAAGCTAAGTGCATTATATAAAGTTAAATCATCGATAAAATGTTACCATTTACTTTAACTAATTTAAGGAAATTATAAGAAAAATAGACCCAATCCATGATCCATACTTATCGTGAAAGATTACTGCCAGAAAATGCAAAATATTCTATCTTAATTCCTAGTTGGAATAATCTTGATTATTTAAAACTTTGTATTCAAAGCATTCGAAATAATTCAACTTATACCCATCAAATAATTGTACATGTAAACGCTGGTATAGATGGTACACTTGAATGGGTGGAGGCACAGGCTGATATTAATTACACTTATAGTACAGAAAATATTGGCGTGTGTTATGCCTTAAATTGTGCAAGAAGTATTGTAAAAACAGACTATATCGTTTATGTAAATGACGATATGTATTTATGCCCTAACTGGGATAAAAATTTACAAGATGAAATAAATAGTATAGGACATCAACTATTTTTTTTATCCTCCACAGTAATAGAACCAATTGCTTCGAGTAATTGTGTTATTGAGAAAAATTACGGGACTAATTTTAGCAATTTTAAGGAAGCCGCTTTATTAAAAGAGTATATGCATTTGGAATTTAAGGATTGGTCAGGTGCCACTTGGCCCCCTAATCTATTACCCACTCAACTCTGGGATGCCGTAGGCGGATACAGTATTGAATTTTCTCCTGGCATGTATTCCGATCCTGATTTTTCAAATAAATTATGGAAGGCAGGTGTAAGGTATTTTAAAGGAGTAAGTGCCAGTAGAGCTTATCATTTCGGATCAAAATCGGTAGGAAGAGCAAAATTAAATAAAGGGTATTATCAGTTCATCAATAAATGGGGTTATACCTCCAGCTTTTTAACAAAAAAAATGCTGCATCGAGGAGAACGTTTTAATGGCCCTTTGCCTGAATTCAATATGTCAGTTACCACAAGAATCAAACAATTGTTTAAACGAGTAAGTTCGGCCTTTAAAAAATTAGAATTTTAAAAATTAAAGTGTTCTTAACCTGCTTAATTCTTCCTTCTCATTATCATCTAAAGCAGTTTATATTTGCAGTATGGGGCAGAAAAAACTAATCAAATTTGCAGCAATTAAGCAATACGAGAATGTATTGGAAAATCCACAGGGAATGCCAGGCAAATGGAATTCATTTTTTGAAAAACTAGCCAGTGGCCCCTATCCCATTTCATTGGATGAGCTTTCGGTTATAAAAAACAATACTTCCACCAATCAGTCAGCTATCAAACCCCTAACCTTAGAACTAGCTTGTGGCAGAGGGGAATATACTGTAGGATTAGCACGCTTATTGCCTGCCCAAAATTTTATAGGCCTAGATATAAAGGGAAACCGAATTTGGAAAGGAGCCAGCATTGCAAACAAAGAAGGGCTTCCTAATGTGGCTTTTGTAAGAACTCAGATAGATCAAATCACTCAATATTTCGATACCAATGAGGTGGCAGAAATATGGATTACTTTTCCCGATCCTCAGTTGCGACTATCCAAAGCCAAAAAGCGATTAACGCATCCAAAATTTTTAAGACTCTACCAACAGTTCTTACAACCAGGCGGAATAGTACATTTAAAAACAGATAGCCCTAATTTATATTTATTTACTAAAACTGTGATTGAACTATACGGACTTACAGTCATCACCGCCACAGATAATTTATATGAAACAGCCTTCATGCAATCCGACAATTGGAATCAAAAATTGGCGATAAAAACCTATTATGAAGGTTTAAACATTGCAAGCAGTAATCGAATACATTATATTCAATTTAAAATTGATCAAGATTTGCCTATTGAAAAAGATGAAATTTTAAAAGAGATGATTGCTGAGTTTGAAGTAACAGAAACGCATGATGCGAAAAGAGAAAGAGGTATTAAGGCCAACGAAAATTAAACAAATGATTGAAGGAGTACAATATTATATAGATGTGGATGGTAAATATGTATTTACAGAATTATACCATAAAGAAAGGGGTTATTGCTGTGGTAATGCTTGCAGACATTGCCCTTATCAATACGAAGCAGTACCAGAGCCAGTAAAAACAAGGTTATTAATTATAAAAGAATTAAGCGAAATTAAAAGCCCAAATGCAATACACTCCAAAGACTAAAGATTTTTTTCAAAATGTATTTGATGTGGTTCGTCTTATTCCCAAAGGCCGTGTCACTAGTTATGGCGCTATTGCAAAATATTTAGGTACAGGTGGAAGTTCAAGAATGGTGGGTTGGGCCATGAATGCATCCCACGGCGTAAAACCCAAAGTACCCGCACATCGTGTCGTGAATAGAAATGGAATGCTAAGTGGTAAGGCGCATTTTGCCACTCCTACCCTGATGCAAGAATTATTACTGAAAGAAAAAATAAAAGTAAAAAACGAAACCATTGTAGATTTCGAAAAACACTTCTGGGACCCGATTACAGAATTGGGATTTTAAATTTAGCCGACTAAAATTTAGAAATAAAAATTAGGAATAATAAGGCTTAATCATCATATACACCAAGGGGCCTGTTACAGCTACATAAAACCAAATAGGCCAAATTCTTCTTGCTATTTTCTTATGGTCTTCAAATTCACTCGTTAAACCACGGTAAGCGGTAAATAATATAAAAGGCAAACTAGTAGCCGCTAGAATGATATGTGTCGCTAATAAAATGAAATAAAAAGACCTGGTATTCCCTACTACCGCTATTTCAGCAGCGCTTACTAGTCCGTCATGGTCGGTATCGCCAAACTTAGTTTCACCAGCTAGTAAATGATGCGCGATATAAGAAACTAAAAATAGAACCGACAATAATAGCGCAGTAAGCATAATATTTTTATGCGCAGCATATTTTTGTTGCTTCACTGCCACTAATGCAGCAACCAACAAAATAGCTACTGTAGCATTTAAGACTGCATTGGCTAAAGCAAAAATATGTTTGTCAAAAGGTAATTCAACAAGTAATGTAAATTTGCTTAAAAAAGTTACCGCCACAAGTACTACTACCGAAAAAATTCCAATTAATAATTTCGCTTGCTTGTCGTTTTTTTGAATAGTGGGTTCCAACATCATCGTATTTTTATTTTGTTGTTGTCTTATTAAATTTAGTATTGAAATAGTAAACAAACCCACTTACCAATAAGGCTATCACCAACCACAACCAGCTAAGATCTACAATATCTTGAAATATTTTATTCTTTTTAGTCTTGTCTTTTTCTAGCATTAAATACCCTACATCCTTGGCCAATTTTAAAAGCGAAGCAGAATCTAAACCATTATAATAACCGCGTATTTGCATTCTTTTATCTATTAAAATAAAACGACTCGTATGCACAAAATCGGAGCTAATAGGTTCCTCGCTAAATTGATCCACTTTTAATTCTTCATAAGCAAACTTATAAATAGCATCACGGCTCCCTGTAAGCAACCACCAATTATCAGCAATCACTCCCATTTTATTCGCATAAGCTCTTAAGGTAGAAACACTATCTTTCACCGGATCTACGCTAATAGACATAAATTGTACAATTGAAGTATCCACTTTTTTACGAACATCCCCTCCTTTAGTAAAAGAGTGTTGAAGATTACTCATATTGCGCGTAAGCTTTGGACAAATACTCCCACAACTTGTAAAAAATAAATCGAGTATGATTATCTTCCCTTGCTGGTCGTATAAATTTACCGTATCACCTAGTTGATTAATTAAAGTAATATTTTTTGTGGTATGCCAAACACTATCTGATTTTTGTTTGCCATCCACTACTTGCTCTATGACCGTGTCTAATAAATAATGCCTAGGCATCACTACCGCAGTAGTACTTGCAGATTTTAGCCACAAATAACAAACCACTGGTATGACTAGTGCAATGAATAAACCATAAATGGATTTCTTAGACATCTTAAATATTTAAAAAACCACCTCTATCATCGGGGTGGTTTTGTTTTTATCAGGTATAATTTTTTTATTCCTACTTTTTAATAATAAGGTTCTACTTCTGGTTTAGTAGGCTCATGTTTTGTTTCAACACTTTCATGTTTTGTTTCATGCTTGGCATCAGTAGCCTCATGCTTGGCGGCTCCGTGCTCCTCTACTTTCTTTTCTACTTTAATAGTGGCTTGTTCTTTAAAATAAGGATTATAATTATTGCGCAAGTTTCTAAATGAACTTCCATCCCATAAAAAAGCCCCAATAAACCAAACGAACAATGACAATGGCACCACAATGGTCATAATTAAGTTTTTTACTTCATGCTTTAAGTGCATAAAATAAGCAACAATATAAAAAGCCTTGGCCATCATTAAAATAACAATGGTTCCCTTAATAGCTAATATTAAGGCTTGAGAAGTTAAGCTAATCATCCAGAAGCCTAAGATCAATTCAATAATAGTAAATACCGATAAGATGATGGTTACTTTTTTAATTTCCGCCATCGCTTCTTTGTTATGCGCTTCTTGATCTGTGTGTGTATGTGACATATAAATTTCTTGTGCTAATTATAATAAATAGAAGATAGTAAATACAAATACCCAAACTAGGTCTACAAAATGCCAGTATAAACCCGCTTTTTCAATCATCAAATAATGTCCTCTTTGCTCAAACTTATTTAACAAGGTCATGATCAACATAATAATATTAATCACCACCCCACTAAATACGTGGAAGCCGTGGAAGCCTGTTATCGTAAAAAAGAAATTGGTAAAATTAGTAGTGCTCGCAGTTCCATCCGCATTTAAAAAAGGATTTGCACCCCACCAAGCACCTTCATGAAATAAATGATTCCACTCCCATGCTTGACAGCTTAAAAAAGCAATCCCCCCAATAATGGTCCAAATCATATTTCTTACCACCCCTTGCTTATCCATGTTCTTACCAGCATGCACTGCCAATACCATGGTAACCGAACTAATGATTAATATAAAAGTCATGATACTTACAAACACCAAGGGTGCATGTACCCCTTCTGGAGCAAATGGAAAACTTCTAAAAACTTCATTGGAGTTAGGCCATCCATTCGTTGAAAAACGGACTGTACCATAAGAGATTAAAAAAGCACCAAAAGTAAAGGCGTCACTCATTAAAAAGTACCACATCATGACTTTTCCGTACTCAGAATTAAAGGGGCTCTTTCCTCCTACCCACAATTTTGCTTCATTTGGCGAAGCGGTTGTTGTTGTTGACATGTTCAATTTCTATTTCAGTGCAAAAATATTGGCTATCAAGGATATTCGTATCAAAAAACCGTGTTTTTTTGTATTTATCTTTAACAAATTAGGCCCTTTTAGCCAATCCATTGAAGGAAGACAAAAAGGTAAATCCAAAGTATATCTACAAAATGCCAGTAAGTTGATAGCAATTCTACCGGCATGGTATTTTCTGTGTTGTTTTTGGCCGACAAAGACTTAAAACGCACCCCAAAGATGGCAATCACCCCACCTAAAACATGCAATAGGTGTAAAAGGGTAATAACAAACAAAAAAGAGGCTGCTGAATTGCTTCTTGGACCCGTTAAAGCAATATTATTAGCTTGAAGCTCCATAAAGCCTTTGACCTGCAAAATCATAAAAACCACCCCTAAAATAGCCGTAATAGTCAAAAAACTACGGTAAGGATTCTGTTGGCCTTCTTTAGCCTTTTTGACCGCCATTTGAATAGTAAAGCTACTTAGCAAAATAACCACGGTAGCGATAAAGAAAACTTTAGGAAGTTCAAAATCCAACCAATTGGCTTGGCTCTTTTTAACAATATAGGCACTGGTTAATCCAGCAAACATCATTACGATACTACCAAGTCCTGCATAAAGGACCATTTTGTAGGGATGTATTTTATTTTTTGTGTTTAATGCTGTTGACATAATATAATTTTTATAATTTATCTGCGAGTAAGGCTAAATAAACAATGGGTAAATAAATATAACTGCTAAACATCACTCTTCTTGCTGCAGGCACGCCCATATTTTGATAAAGCCTTACACATTGTACGACCATAAAAATATTAGCCACTAATAAAATCCACATACTTATTTGACCCGTTAGGTTTAAATAATAGGGCAAGAAACCAATAGGTATCATCAACACTGCATACATAATACATTGTAAAGCGGTAAAACGAGTAGGGCCTTCTTTAGCGGGTAATAATTTAAAGCCTACTCTAGAATAATCGGCGTGTGTTACCCAGGCAATGGCCCAAAAATGTGGGAACTGCCAAATGAATTGAATTAAAAATAATGCCCAACCTGCATAAGCGAAACTGTCGTTGCCTGCTACCCATCCAATTAAACAAGGAAGTGCCCCAGGAAAAGCGCCTACTAACACTGCGATTGAATTTATTTTTTTTAGCGGCGTATAAATAAATGCATATAAGAATAAACTAAATGCAGAAAGTAAAGCAGAAGAAATATTAAAGTACTTCCACATAATAGCCACCCCCAAAATACCTGTTATAATGGCAAAATTATAAGCCGTTTGTTGTGACATTCTACCAGAAGCTACTGGACGATTGGCCGTGCGTTTCATTTGCGCATCGGTATCTTTTTCTACCGCTTGGTTAATGGCGTTCGCACTTCCTGTTATACATAATCCCGCAAAAGTTAAAAGTAAAATCATGGACCAGTCATAGTCCATCACCTTAGGTGCTAACATATAACAAATCACACAAGTAAACACCACTGTAAAACTCAGGGTGAATTTCATTAACTGTGCGTAATTAGTAAGTGTTTGTTTCAATTAGAAAAGTTTTTCAAAACCATGATTCAACAAAAAGAAAATTTAAATGCAACGCTATCAAATTACAATGCCCTGCAATCAGGGCATTGTACAACTGAATATTTTATTAGTGCGTATCTTTTTCATCCTCGCCTACTGGAGTAGTTTGAGGAATGAAATCCTGCCCATCTTTACCATAATCATAAGGCCAACGGTGTACTTCTGGTATTTCACCAGGCCAGTTACCATGGCCAGGACGAATAGGCGTAGTCCACTCTAGAGTATTAGACTCCCATGGATTTAACACAGTTACTTTACGTCCTTTGAATATAGAATAGAAGAAATTAATTAAGAATAAAATTTGTGTTGCAAAAACAATCATCGCTACGGTACTAATAAAACGATTTAAATCAGCAAATTGTTTGAAACTTTCCCAAATGCTAAAATCAAAATAACGACGAGGCATGCCCGCTAAACCTTGATAATGCATTGGCCAGAAAATTAAATAAGCACCAGCTATTGTCACCCAAAAGTGAATATACCCTAATGAATTATTTAAATAACGACCATACATTTTAGGGAACCAGTGGTAAACACCTGCAAACATTCCAAACATAGAAGCCACACCCATTACAATATGGAAATGCGCTACTACGAAATAACTATCGTGTAAATAAATATCTAAAGCAGCGTTACCCAACCAAATACCAGTTAAACCACCAGAGATAAATAAACTTACAAATCCGATAGCGAATAACATACCTGGTGTAAAACGAATATTACCTCTCCATAAAGTAGTTAACCAGTTAAATACTTTTATCGCAGAAGGTACCGCAATTAATAAAGTCAATAAAACGAATACCGATCCTAAGAATGGATTGAGTCCCGTTACGAACATATGATGCGCCCATACTAAAAAGGCTAAGATGGCAATGGAAAATAAGGAGCCCAACATAGCCATATAACCAAAGATAGGTTTACGAGAATTCACAGAGATGATTTCCGAAACCATACCCATGGCGGGTAATAATATAATATATACCTCAGGGTGGCCTAAGAACCAGAATAAGTGTTGGAATAAAATAGCCGAACCGCCTTCATTAGATAAAGCGCCTACTCCATTAACATAAATATCAGAAAGATAAAAACTAGTACCAAAGTTTCTATCAAAAATTAGTAAGATTAAACCAGACAATAATACAGGGAAAGACAATACTCCTAATACTGCTGTAAAGAATAAAGCCCAAATAGTTAAAGGTAAACGAGTCATACTCATTCCTTTTGTACGCATGTTCAAGATAGTGGCGATATAGTTCAAGCCTCCTAATAAAGAAGATACAACGAATAGGGCCATTGAAATAATCCATAAGTCCATACCTGTTTTAGAACCAGGTGATGCATCATGCAAAGCAGATAAAGGAGGATACGCTGTCCATCCACCACTGAAAGGTCCTGTTTCTACAAATAAAGAAGACATCATTACAATACTTGCAGTAAAGAAGAACCAATAGCTTAACATATTTAAAAAAGGAGACGCCATATCGCGTGCACCAATTTGAAGAGGAATTAAAAAGTTAGCAAAAGTACCAGACAAGCCTGCAGTTAATACAAAGAATACTAATACAGTTCCATGTGTAGTGACTAAAGCATAATAAGCTGCTGGAGTAATTTGACCCCCTTTTGCCCATTTACCTAAGATAGATTCTAACCAAGGAAAATTGGCATCAGGATAACCCAATTGCAAACGGAAAAGTACGCTCATTAAACCACCAAGTACTGCCCAAACCATACCTGTGATCAAGAATTGCTTCGCGATCATTTTATGGTCTTGACTAAATACATATTTAGTTAAGAATGTATCATGGTGTTCGTGGTGTCCATGATCATCGTGTCCGTGATTGTCATGACCTTCATGATTATGTAATGCTGCTTCGTGACTCATACCTTTTATTTAATAATTTTAATCTTTCAATTTTAAAATCTTAAGTGATTTTTTCACTTAAGAAAACATTTTACATTTTTGCTGTGGTTGCTTTAGCAGTAGTATCAGCTATAGCTACCGGCACTGCGGTCGGATCTTTTTCCGGAAAAGCAGTAAAGTATTGCGGCTTTTGTTTCGCCATCCACAAATCATACTCTTCTTGGTCTACCACTTCTATAATTCCTTTCATAGAGTAGTGACCATTGCCACATATTTGATCGCAAGAAATTTCATACGCAAAATTAGGGTTACCTGTTTTTTCACGCATCTCTTTTGTGGTATAAATAGGCGTAAACCACATGGTGGTAGGAATACCAGGAACGGCGTCCATCTTTAAACGGAAATGAGTTAACCCCACATCATGAATTACATCTCTAGAGCCAAGTATTAATTTAATGGGAGTACCTTTTACTACATACATTGTTTGCTCCAATAAGATATCGTCCTTAGAATAATTATCGTCCCATACTATACCTACAGAATTGGTAGCTGGGTCAACGTTTTTATAATATTTTTTACCAAAGATGGCATCCTTTCCTGGATAACGGAATATCCATCCAAATTGTTTTCCAGTCACTTCTACGACCAATGCATTCTTAGGCGCTTCTCCTGTAAAGAAAAACCAGTTACGCAAACCAAACACTACTAGTATAGTTAATGCAATGGCAGGAATGGCTGTCCAAATTAATTCTAGTTTATTGCTATGTGTAAAGAAGAATACTTTACGATTTTTATCTTCTTGGTATTTATAGGCAAACCAAAATAATAATACTTGCGTAATCACAAATACAATACCTGTAATAATTAAAGTAATAAAAAGCATTTCATCTACTTTCTCCCCTTGAATACTTGCTGCACCTTGTGCTAATTGTGTTTTACCATAATAGGCTTTATTACAAACATAAATACCTACAAAGCCTAGGATCAAAAAAGCAATCATCAAAAATCCATTGATTTTATTATTTTGTTGACGGCTGGCTTCTTCGCCTTTTAAAATAGATACGTACTCACTTGCTTTGGCAATTTGAAAAATTACCACAAAAATAAAGACGATGATTGTAACAGATAATATTAAACTCATAATTTGTTTTTTCTAAATCAAAAATTATACTTGATGAATGAT
>CAMBEQ010000038.1 GCA_945865545.1 Sediminibacterium ginsengisoli
GGTGCTGGAATTGGCATCGGTCTAATTGGTAAAGGAGCGGTAGAAAGTATTGCTCGTCAACCAGAAGCAGTGAATGATATTCGTTCTAACATGATCGTAATGGCTGCCTTCGTTGAGGCCGTAGCTTTATTTGCGGTGGTGGTTGCCCTATTGGGGAACGGATAATCTATCAAAAAATTTCCAAAAGTATTATAGGCCCTAGCACAGGGCGAAGGGCCTATAATTTTTAAACGGAAAGCTTGTAAAACGTAGAAAAGATTTTAAATCATTAAGATAAATTAAGGATTATGTTGTTAGAAATAAACCCATTGGTGTTGCCAGATATTGGATTGGTATTTTGGAACACTGTTGCCTTTGTTGGACTATTGGTTGTTTTGGGAAAGTTTGCTTGGAAGCCTATGTTGAAAGCCATCTCTGATAGAGAAAAAGGCATTGAGGATTCTTTGGCTAAAGCCGACCAAATGAAAGCCGACTTGACTGCGATGCAAAATGAAAATGAAACTTTGTTAGCCAAAGCACGTGAGGAAAGAGCCACTTTAATTAAAGAAGCCAAAGAAGCTTCTGAAAAAATGGTAGCAGAAGCAAAAGAGAAAGCAAAATCTGAATACGAAAGAATAGTAGCGGATGCGCAAATAGCCATTACGCAACAAAAAAATGCAGCTTTAACGGAAGTAAAGAACCAAGTGGGTTCTTTGGTCGTAGAAGTGGCAGAAAAAGTATTGAGAAAAGAATTGTCTAATAAAGCAGAGCAAGAAAAATATATACAACAATTAGCAGACGGGGTTAAGTTAAATTAAATTGTAAGAAATGGCCAACGCAAGATTAGCAGGGAGGTATGCAAAAAGTTTATTGGATTTAGCTACAGAGCAAGGTCAATTGGAAGCAGTATATGCCGATATGAAATATTTGCATGCAGTTTGCCAAGCCAGTAGTGAGTTAGTAAATGTATTGCGCAGTCCTATTATTAAAGCAGATCAAAAAAATAGCATCCTTGCCGAGGTGTTTAAAAACAAAGTAGGGTTGATGTCTAACTCCTTTATGGTGTTATTGGTTAAAAAAGGTCGTGAAAGTGAATTGCCTGAAATGGCTAGCGCCTTTATTGATCAATATAATGAAATCAAAGGGATACATCAAGTTACTTTAACTACAGCAGTGGCAGTAAGTGATGAATTAAAGAAGTCAATAGAAGATAAAGTAAAATCAGAAACAAGTTTTGCAACCGTAGAATTAACTACCAAAACGGATGAAAAATTAATTGGTGGTTTTGTTTTAGAGTTTAATAATAATTTGGTGGATGCGAGTATTGCCAGAGATTTAAAAGATATTAAAAAACAATTTTTGAATAACGAGTACATTAGTAAAATATAAATAATCATACATTAAAATAGACTATTATGGCGGACATAAAACCAGATGAAATTTCAGCAATTCTTAGACAACAACTAAGTAATTTTAATGCGGCTGCAGATTTAGAAGAAGTAGGAACTGTATTGCAAGTGGGTGATGGTATTGCCCGTGTTTACGGTTTAAATGGCGTAAGAAGTGGTGAGTTAGTAGAATTTGAAAATGGTACCAAAGCCATTGCACTCAACTTAGAAGAAGACAATGTGGGTGTGGTATTGATGGGAGATAGCAAAGGCATCAAAGAAGGAAATAAAGTAAAAAGAACTGGTGAGATTGCTTCTATTAAAGTAGGAGAAGGCTTAGTAGGTCGTGTAATTAATACTTTAGGAGAACCAATAGATGGTAAAGGTCCTGTAAAAGGCGAATTGTATGAAATGCCATTGGAGCGTAAAGCACCAGGGGTAATTTTCCGTGAGCCAGTAAAAGAACCATTACAAACTGGTATCAAAGCCATTGATGCGATGATTCCTATTGGACGTGGGCAACGTGAGTTGGTAATTGGAGATCGTCAAACAGGAAAAACAGCTATTTGTGTTGATACTATTATCAATCAAAAAGAATTTTATGACGCTGGGAAACCAGTTTACTGTATCTATGTAGCCATTGGACAAAAAGCATCTACGATTGCGGGTGTAATGAAAACATTAGAAGACAATGGAGCGATGGCTTATACAACTATAGTAGCAGCTCCAGCAGCAGATCCTGCTCCATTACAATTCTATGCTCCATTTGCGGGTGCAGCCATTGGAGAATTTTTCCGTGATACAGGTCGTCCAGCATTGATTGTTTATGATGATTTATCTAAGCAAGCGGTAGCGTATCGTGAGGTATCCTTATTGTTACGTCGCCCTCCAGGACGTGAAGCATATCCTGGTGATGTATTCTATTTGCATAGTCGTTTATTAGAGCGTGCTGCAAAAGTTATTGCCAATGATGAAGTAGCAAAAAACATGAACGATTTACCAGCTTCTATCAAACATTTGGTAAAAGGTGGTGGATCTTTAACCGCATTGCCTATCATTGAAACACAAGCGGGTGACGTTTCTGCTTATATTCCTACTAACGTAATTTCTATTACTGACGGACAAATATTCTTAGAAGGTAACTTGTTTAACGCGGGTATTCGTCCAGCGATTAACGTAGGTATTTCTGTAAGTCGTGTGGGTGGTAACGCGCAAATCAAGTCCATGAAAAAAGTATCAGGTACTTTAAAATTGGATCAAGCTTTATACCGTGAGTTGGAAGCCTTCTCAAAATTTGGTGGCGACTTGGATGCGGCTACTAAATCAGTAATTGACAAAGGTGCAAGAAACGTGGAAATATTAAAGCAAGCACAATACAGTCCATTCTCTGTAGAGAAGCAAGTAGCTATTATTTACTTAGGTACGAATGGCTTATTGAAAGAGGTATCGGTGCGTAAGGTAAAAGAATTCGAAGCCCATTTCTTATTAGAAATGAGCAACAAATTACCTAATGTATTAGCCGAATTTAAAAAAGGAAATTTACCAGAAGATGGTTTAAAGCAAATGGTAGATTTAGCCAATAGCATTATACCTCAATACAAATAGTAATGAACTCTATTTTATAGTAAAACCCCGAACTATGTTCGGGGTTTTTTGTTATTAAGGTATGTCGGTCATTAAAGTACAACATATTAGCAAGCATTTTGGAAGCCTGAAGGCGGTGGATGACCTAAGCTTTGAAGTGCAAGCAGGGCAGGTTTTTGGCTTTTTGGGTCAAAACGGGTCAGGCAAAAGCACCACAATACGTATGTTACTTTCATTGATTCACCCCAGCAGCGGAAGCATTGAAATATTCGGACAATCCATTGAAAAAAACAGAGCAGCCATTTTAGAGCAGGTAGGGGCTATTATAGAAAGGCCCGATTTATATCCTTATTTAAGTGCCAAAGAACATCTGCATTTATTTGCTAAAGTGAGGAGGCAAAAAATACCCATTACGGCCATAGAGGAAACCTTAGAAAAAGTAGGTTTAGCCAATCGTGCCAATGATAAAGTACAAACTTTTTCTTTAGGCATGAAGCAAAGATTAGGGATAGCGATAGCTTTAGTACACAATCCTAGCTTAATTATATTAGACGAGCCTACCAATGGATTAGATCCACAAGGCATTGCCGATATTAGAGAATTAATAAAAAAATTAGCAATAGAAGAAGGAAAAACTGTGTTTGTTTCTTCTCATTTACTTTCTGAAATTGAACAAGTGGCCAATCAAATATTAATTATCCATCACGGAAAAAAAATGGTGGAAGGCGTAACGAAAGAGTTGCTTGATCCGCAAAAGAGAATCGTACAAATAAAAACAATGAATGATGCAGGTACGCTACAAGTGATAGTGGCAGGGAGTTTTAGTAATTATTTGTTACCAAGAAAGGAAGGCATTTTTTTAAAAATACCTACCTATGAAATTCCATTGCTCAATGAATCACTTATAAAAGCAGGGGTATCCTTACTGGGTATTGAAACCAAGAATTCTTTGGAAGATTATTTTTTACAAATCACATCAAACGCTTAAATATGTGGTCATTGATTCAGATAGAATTGTATAAAATATTTAGGCGCCCCAGAACCTATATTGCCTTTGGCGCTATTGCAGCACTGATTGTGGTGATTCAATTGGGATTAAAAATTGATGGCGATACCTATGCTGCTTTTTTAATGAAAGACATTAATGATACTTTAACTGTAGATGGAAAAGTATTAAATGGCTATTTGATTTGTTATATATTATTACAATTGTTATTAGTGCATGTACCCTTGCTAGTGGCCTTGATAGCTGCAGATATGATTTCGGGAGAAGCCAATTTAGGTACCCTGCGTTTGTTATTTAGCACGCCATTTAGTAGAACTCAATGGGTTTTGGCTAAATTTATTGCAGCCAGTGTGTATACTATTCTATTATTAATCTGGTTGGCCTTTCTAGCGCTATTTGTTAGCATGTGGGTTTTTGGTACCGACGATTTATTTTTAATGAAATCGAATTATGTAGTATTGATAGAGCAAAATGATGTTTTGTGGCGCTATGTAGGTGCTTTTGTTTTTGCTAGCTTTTCTTTGTTAACGGTGACTAGCCTTGGTTTTTTGATGTCTAGTATGGCTAATAACTCTATTGGACCTATTGTGGGTACTATGAGTGCCATTGTATTTTTTACCATCTTAAGTACTTTAAATATTCCTTTGTTTACAGTGATTAAACCTTATTTGTTTACAACGCATATGAATAACTGGAAAGAATTTTTTGATATACAGGTAAATGACAGTAATGAAGCTATACACGGAAGCGTTTTAAATATACCTAAAATTAAAAATTCATTGATCGTCTTAACCTTGCATATCATTTTATTTGTAAGCGCTTCCATTATTATTATTAAGAAAAAAGACATCCTTAGCTAAGTCTATCATGAAAAAATATATAATTAACCTATTCGGTTGCAGCTTGTTTTTCATAAGTTTTTTTGTATCAGTAAATGTGTTGGCGCAAACCGATCCTTTAATTGAGAAAGTGTCTCAAAAATTAGCCCAGGTAAATGATTATGTGGCAGAAGGAACCATGAAAACCGATGTCTCTTTTATTAAAGCCTCTTTAGGAAAAGTAAAAGTATATTTTAAAAAACCTAACTTATTAAAAGTAAAAAAAGAAGGGGGTATTTCTTTACTGCCTAGGGGAGGCGTATCACTAACTATCAATACTTTATTAAACACGAAACAGTATACCACTATTCCATCAGGCACACAGGTGTTAAATGGTAAAAATGTGACGGTCATAAAATTAATTCCTACCGACGATAATTTAGACTGGGTTATCTCTACTTTATGGATTGACCCAGTGGAAGCTTTGGTCTATAAAACAGCTACCACCACTAAGGAAAATGGCAGTTATGAAATTACCATGCAATATGGTGAATATGCCCAACAGGGGTTAGCTAGTAAAATAATTTTTAGTTTTAATACCAAAGATTATAAATTGCCTAATGGAATTACTTTAGAGTTTGGAGATGAGGACCCGGCCGCTAAGAAAAAGGCGCTTAAAAATAAAAAGGGCACCATCGAAATTACTTATTCAAAGTATACCATTAACAAAGGCATACCCAACAATATTTTTTAGAAATGCGCCAAATATTTTTATTAGCATCTTTTTGCTTTTTATTCAATCAAGGGAAATCGCAATCAGGTAGTTTTACAAGAAATTTAGAAACTGCCGTCGCTTTACTTGATAAATATCAAACACGGGATCAGTATATTTCTATTTTTGCCCAAATGGAGGAATTATACAAGCAAAATCCATCCGCTTGGTTACCTGCCTATTATGCAAGTATTATAAAAGCAAGAATGGCAATGAAAAAAATGGGCGATGCCGATCAACTTGCTAATGAAGCTATAAAATGGCTAGCGATAACTAAAGCGATACACAATAGTGATGAAGTGCTATGTTTGGAGAGTATAGTGTATACTTCAAAAATGGCGGTTAATCCTATTTTTAGATGGAAAGTGTATGAATCAAGAATAAAGAAGCCATTAGAACAGGCAATCGCATTAAATAAAAATAACCCAAGACCCTATATTTTAAAAGCCAATTTGCAATATAAAATGCCTGTTTTATTTGGCGGTGGATGTAATTCAGCAAGGCCCATTGTACAAAAAGCAAAAACTGCATTGGATCAACAAAAAACGGAATTTACCGTTATGCCACATTGGGGTAGACCCATTTTAGAAGAATTGATCAAAGCTTGTCCTTTTTAAAAATGGTGGTGAAGTTGATAATATAGATAATTTATGTTTTATTAGGGTGTTTTGTCATATTAAATTAAATTGCACCTAATGTATTCTTATTTATATTTAAGTTTAATCATTTTCGTATAGTCTTTCATCCACGGCGCCTGCAAACATTCTAGCACTTATTTTCTTAAGTGGATTCAAGCGCATATCGGTATAACCTTGGCGGGCATGAATAATTCTTGCACATTCAAATATACTAGCCGTAAAAGAACCTGCATCGGCTTTATTTTTTCCTGCAATATCAAAAGCAGTTCCATGGTCGGGGCTGGTTCTTACAATAGATAAGCCTGCTGTAAAATTGACCCCTTCTCCAAAAGCCAATGATTTAAAGGGTATTAAGCCTTGGTCATGGTACATGGCCAGTACGCCATCAAACTTTTCGTGTGCACCTCTTGCAAAAAATGCATCAGCAGAGTAGGGTCCGTATACCAACATTTGTTGTTTACTTTCTTTAACAGCTGGTTTTATAATTTCAATTTCTTCTTTTCCTATTAAGCCTTCATCACCTGCGTGTGGGTTTAATGCTAATACTGCAATGCGAGGCGCATCTATTCCAAAATCTTTTTTCAAACTGCTATTTAAAATACTTAGCTTTTGTTTTATTTTATCTTTGGTAATATGCTGTCCAACTTCCTGTATAGTTACATGTTCGGTGACCAAGGCCATTCTTAAATTTTCTGCTACGAGTAACATTAAATTTTCAGTATTCCCAAATGCATGTTGCAAATAAGGGGTATGCCCACTAAAATTAAAATTAGGGGATTGAATATTTTTTTTGTGAATAGGAGCCGTAACGATACCGTCAATTTGTTTATTTTTTAAAGCAGCTACGGCAGCTTCTAAAGAAATCAATGCATATTTTCCACCCAGCTCTGTCATTTCGCCAGGGGTAATCGCTACTTCTTCTTCCCAGCAGTTGACTAAGTTTACTTGCTTCGTATTCAATTTAGAAAGGTCGGTAGCCGCTGCAAAATTGATGGCATATTCAGGCAATCCTTTTCTATAAAAATTAATAGATTTATTATTAGCAAAAACAACGGGTACGATAAAATCCAATAAGCGATTGTCTGATAAAGATTTGATGATTAATTCAAGTCCAATGCCGTTTAAATCGCCACAGGTAAAGCCTATAATTGGTTTTCTGATGTCTGGGTTCATATCCATTTGATTAGGCTGTAAAAGTACGCACAAAAACCTAACTTTGCCTCATGCAATACACGCTAAAAAAGTCGCTGGGTCAACATTTTTTAAATGACGCTCAAATTTGTAAGGATATTCAGGAGGTATTGCTACAGCAGGAAATTAAGCAATTGCTAGAAGTAGGCCCAGGAGCAGGTGCTTTAACTAAGTATATACAAGACATTCCTACTGCTTCGTTTAAAGCCATTGAATTAGATCGAGAAAAAGTAGCTTTTTTAAGTACTGAGTATCCCGAATTAAAAGATAAATTAATTTTAGCCGATATTTTGGAGGCTATGATTCCTTTTGAAAATGATTTTGTGGTAGTGGGTAATTTTCCTTACAATATATCTACACAAATTGTTTTTAAAATATTAGAATGGAAAGAACAAGTGCCGATGATGGTAGGTATGTTTCAAAAAGAAGTAGCGGAGCGTATTGCAGCCAAGCCTAATTCAAAAGCCTATGGTATTTTAAGTGTTTTAACGCAGGCTTTTTACGACGTCACTTATTTATTTGATGTGCCACCCACTGCTTTTACGCCTCCTCCTAAAGTGATGAGTGGGGTGATAAAATTTACCCGCAAAGATGTTTTCCCGCAATTCGTTTCTGAGAAATTATTTTTTCATATAGTTAAAATGGCTTTTGGACAAAGAAGAAAAATGTTAAGAAATCCATTAAAACCTTATTTTAGTGCAGCGCAATTACAGGACCCCCTTTTTACTAAAAGAGCGGAAAACCTTACCTATGAAGACTATGCTGCGTTAACTTTTAAAATGCATGTTGAATAATATGGCTTTTAAAATAATTATAACGGCACCCGTGCATCCTTTTTTATTGGATACGCTCCAGCAAAAAGGATATGAGCTTGAATATGAACCTGCGATAAGTTATGAGGCTTTGATGCAATGCATTGATACAGCACATGGGTTAATTGTAACCACCCGTTTAAAAATAGATGCTGCGATTATTGAAAAAGCGACTCAATTAAAATGGATTGGACGCATTGGTAGTGGAATGGAATTAATTGATACTGAGTGGGCAGCTGCTAAAAATATACTTTGTGTAAGTAGTCCCGAGGGAAATAGAACAACGGTGGGCGAACATACCCTGGGTTTAGTTTTAAGTTTAATGAATCGAATACATAGTTCCTACCAAGAAGTGCAAGCAGGGAAATGGATTCGTGATGCCAATAGAGCAGATGAGCTTACAGGTAAAACAATAGGCATCATTGGATTTGGAAATACTGGTACTGCATTCGCCAAAGTGTTAAGCGGATTTGATGTGCACATTTTGGCCCATGATATTTATAAAACTGGTTTTGAAACTGATAGGGTAAAGTCGGCTTCTATTGAAATGATTCAAGAGCAAGCCGATGTGGTGAGCTTACATTTGCCATTGACGAACTTGACATATCATTATGCCAACAGCGCTTTTTTTAGTGGTTTTAAAAAGAAACCCTATTTTATAAGTACCTGTAGAGGGGCGGTTACGGATACGAATGCTTTGCTAAAAGCGCTCCAATTGGAGCAGCTAAAAGGGGTGGGTTTGGATGTATTGGAGAATGAGCAATTAGCTAGCTTTTCTAGCCAGGAAAAGGCCTTATTGGCTGATTTACAAGCCTTTCCTAACTTCCTACTAACCCCCCATATTGCAGGGTATAGCCAGGAAGCCTATTATAAGATGGCTAAAGTAGTATTGGAAAAATTAGGCATCATTTAAGCAATATTTTATATCTTTACACCATGCAACGCTACAATTATGTGGCGTTGTATTTTTTTTATAACTAAACTAAGGGTATGAGCGAGAATACAGCATATGTGACCATGGAGACCTTCGATAAAATGCGTGAGGAATTACAACGCATGAAGTCGGTGGATCGTCCTGCAGCCTCAAGAGCTATTGGAGAAGCGAGAGAAAAAGGCGATTTAAAAGAAAACGCAGAATACGATTCTGCCAAGGAAGCGCAAGGGATGTTAGAGGCAAAAATTAAACAATTGGAGTCTACTATTTCTAATGCCAAAATTGTGGATACTAATACCATTGATATTAGTAAAGTAACTATTTTAACTAAAGTCACGATTACCAATCAAGCCACAAAAAAAACAATGACTTATCAGATAGTAGGAGAGAAAGAAGCCGATTTAAAAGCGGGTAAAATTTCAGCATCTTCTCCTATTGGAAAAGGATTAATGGGTAGAAAGGTAGGCGAGTTGGCAGAAATACAAGCGCCCAATGGAGTGATGAAATTTATGGTTGAAAATATTACTGTGTAAATTAATTGTATACGCCATGACCATTTTTTCCAAAATCATCAATGGCGAAATACCTTCCTACAAAATTGCCGAGTCGGAAAAGTTTTATGCTTTTTTAGATATTTTTCCTTTACAAAAGGGGCATACTTTAATTGTGCCTAAAATAGAAGTGGATAAAATTTTTGAAGTGCCGGATGCTTATTTAAGTGAGTTATTGCTTTTTGCAAAACCCATCGCTTCTGCTATTGCGGCAAGTTTTCCTTGTAATAGAGTGGGCATGGTCACCGTGGGTTTAGAAGTACCTCATGCACATTTACATTTAATACCTATTAATGCTGCATCGGATATGGAATTTTCTCAGCCTAAACTTTCATTAACTAAAGAAGAATTTAATGCCATACAGGCATCTATTGTAAGTAAGCTAAAATAAGCAAGTCTTTTATTGTATTTAGCCTGCTTTAAAAACTAAGCTATTTACTTTTTACCCTGCTAGGATTTTTTGTAATAAAGGCATCCCAGCTATTTGTTTTTTTTGAAGATTTTTTTCCTTTAACCACTTTTGTTGCAGGAAGTTGTAATCCAGTAATTTGATAATGATGACAAAGGGCAACCCCTAAGGCGTCGGTGGCATCGTAATATTTAGGTTGTTTTTTAATAGCTAAAATACGCTCCAACATTTTCCATATCATTTCTTTATCGGCATTGCCATTGCCTGTAATGGCTTGCTTCACTTTTTTGGGTGCATATTCGGTCACGGGTAATTTAAATTGCATGGCAGCTGCAATGGCTACGCCCTGAGCCCGGCCTAGCTTTAGCATACTTTGTATGTTTTTTCCAAAAAACGGCGCCTCAATAGCAAAATATTCGGGTTGATAGGTTTCAATGAGCTCAATAATTTTAGCATGTATGAGTTGCAGTCTTGCGTAAATGTCTTTTTCTTTTGTCAATTTTAATACATCCATAGCAATTAAACTAGGCTTTGATCCGCCTTTTAAAATGGCATAACCTAGAATTTGTGTTCCTGGATCAATTCCTAAAATAATGGGTGTTTTTGACATGTACAATAAAGTTACAGATATCATTTCAATTTACGAACTTTGGCCCCTATGAAGGGAGCCCTTACAAAACGCATTCTGTCTTTCGCCAATAAGGCCATAGGGTTTATTTTATTTATTATTTGTGCTATAGCTATTTACAGCAAAGTGATGACCAATGATAACTTGCAAAAATATGGAGGGTCTATAAAAGAACAATTCTTGAAAATTACTTGGATAGAATGGCTAGTATTATTGGTTTTATTTTTTTTTAATTATTTATTGGAAGCAGTCAAATGGAAGCAAGCGCTTAAGTATTTAAATCCGATGACTCTTGGGCAATCCTTTAAAAGCGTTTTAGTAGGACAAGCTTTTTCTTTTTTTACCCCTGTAAGATCTGGCGATTATGTAGGTAGAATTTTATTTCTAGCACCCGAAAATAAATTAAAAGGACTAGCGCAAATGGCTTGGACCTCTTATGCACAGCTATTAGTTACCCTTTTTTTAGGCACGATTGGCTTGTTTTTCAATTTGCCTTTTTTACCTTGGCTAAAATGGCTAGCCCCTTTTATTACGTTGGCTGCTTTTATCATCTATTTTAGCAAAGGGCAATTTAAAGGCTGGTTAAAAAAATTAACCTCCTTGCAAATTAGCAATGAACTAAAAATTCAATTGGTAATTTTATCTTTACTTAGGTATTCAATTTTTATTTTACAATTTACTTGGGTAGTTACTATTTTAGCATTACCTATTCCAATTCTAGATTTGTGGATAGCTTTGGTGGTGCTATTGCTTTGTTTGAGTATCATTCCAGCCATTGCTCTTACCGATTTAGTGATACGTGGACAGCTGATAGTTTTATTGCTGGCACCTTACTATACTAACAGTTTAATGTTGATATGTTTTAGTACCATTATATGGGCTATTAATCTTTTATTACCAGCTATAATTGGATCCTTTCTATTATTGGGATTCAAAATAAAACGATAAATTTGCACATTATATTAGTATAAAGCAATAAAATAAGCATGTACCCCCTACTTCTTTTGTTTTCATTCTTTTCATTTCTTCAGCCTAAAGAGAGCGGCTTGTGTAACCAAACCAATACCGCCTTTGTGGTGGGAGAGAAAATAAATTACACTATTTTTTACAATGTGATTGGATTGTATGTAAACGCAGGTAGTACCAATTTTACGATACAATCTAGTAATTGGAATGGATCTGAAGCTTATACCTTCACTGCTTTAGGAACTTCTAATGCTAAATATGATTGGATATTTAAAGTGAGGGATAAATACGAAAGTATAGTAGATAGTAAAACTTTATTACCTTATCAGTTTACACGACAAATTAATGAAGGTAGTTTTCATCATAAAGAAACCTTGTTATTTAATCAAAAGAACAATACAGTAAATAATGGGAAAGGAATTTTTAAAACACCCGATTGTACTTATGATGTATTAAGTGCCATTTACGCAGCCAGAAATTACAATTATAAAAACAGCAGCCTAAATGATAAAATTTATCTTAACTTTTTTTTAGATAAGGATTTATATCCTTCTTATTTTAAATATTTAGGCCGGGAAATAATCACTACTAGATATGGCAAATTTAAAGCCATTAAATTAGCGCCGCTTTTAGTAAAAGGCACGATGTTTAAGGGTGGAGAAGAAATGACTATTTGGATAACAGACGATGACAATCATCTACCGGTTCGCATTCAAACACCCATTATTGTTGGAACCATTAAAGTGGATATGGTAGGGTTTGAGAATTTAAGGTATCCTTTAAGTTCATTGATAGAACTAGTGGGAACTCATGATTAAGTTAGGACAGAATGGTGGTCAATTTAAAAATTTTATTCGCACGAACTCCTTTTTCTGTCATCGTTAAATTACAGCATTCATTTATAGCATCGTGTTCAAAAAATAAAGTATAATTATTTTTTTCCGCCTCCTTTAAAAATATTTCTTTTTCTTCTAGTGTGATAAGTGGTTGCATATCATAGCCCATTACATAAGGCAGTGGAATATGTCCAACGCTTGGGAGTAAGTCGGCCATATATATAAGGGTATGTTGGTGGATGGTTATTTTAGGAATGAGCATGCCTTGTGTATGACCATTCACGACATAACAGCTTATGGAAGGGCTAAAATGAATTTCTTGTAATTGCGTTTTACTAGTAAATAAAGGCAAACTGATTAACTTAAGTTGCCTGGAGGCTTCAATGGGTAAAATATTTTCAGGTAAAAAAGAAGCTTTTTCTCTTTTGTTGGGATGTAATGCCAAGTTCCATTGAGGCTCACTCACCCAATAAATAGCATTGGGAAAAGCGGTGAGGTATTGCTCTTTCTCTTTAACTATGGAACCGCCTACATGATCAAAATGTAAATGAGTGAGTAATACATCTGTAATATCTTCTGGAGTAAAGTGTATATTTTTTAAAGCGGCTACTATAGAAACGGTTTCATGAGGATGGTAATGACTAAAAAATTTGGCATCCTGCTTATTGCCCATGCCCGTGTCAATTAGAATTTTACGATCCCCATCTACCACTAGCAAGCATCTTAAGGCCCAGGTACATAAATTATTTTCATCTGCAGGATTGGTTTTATTCCAAATAGATTTAGGTACCACTCCAAACATGGCCCCGCCATCTAATTTAAATTTACCCGTTTCAATACTATATACCTGCATGCCCTTTTAATTTTGAGGTTCGGTAGAGCAAAATAAATCCAATGATAAAAAAGCTACATAATGCCAGTACTGAATTTCTTTGAGAACCCGTTATTTCATTAATGATTCCAAAACTAAACATGCCAATGACAATCCCAATTTTTTCGGTGACATCAAAGAAGCTAAAATAACTTGTAGTATCATGAGTCTCTGGCATTAATTTGGAATAAGTACTCCTGCTTACGGATTGTATTCCTCCCATCACAAATCCAACTAAAATGGCTAAGGTATAAAAGGGAACAATGCCATTGCGAGGAAGTAAATAACCCATGATGCAGCCACCTATCCATACAAGAATAGCTACCATAATGGTATTAAAATTGCCCCACTTGCTGGCTAATTTAGCCATTAAGTTGGCGCCAGGAATGGCTACAAGTTGAATGATTAAAATGGCAATGATTAAATTGGTGGTAGGAATATTTAATTCACTTTTACCATATAAGGTTGCTGCCAACATAATGGTTTGTACGCCCATATTGTAAAAGAAAAAAGAAACTAAAAATCTTTTTAAGATGGGCTGCGTTTTTAACTCCACCCATACTTTATGAATTTCTTTATAGCCTTGAGTTATTAAATTTTTACTATGAGTTCCTCTTACACCATGGCCTATGGGAAGTTTAGAAATAGCAGACCAACCAAAAGCAATCCACCAAATACCTACCAATAAAAAAGAAATTTGGGAAGCTTTGCCTACTGTGATGCCAAATAATTCTGGTTTTAATACAAACACAAAACAAATAATTTGCAAAAGTACCGATCCAATATAGCCCATCATAAATCCTCTAGCGCTAATTCTGTCTCTGTCTGCTGGTGCTGCTATCTCGGGTAAATAACTATTGTAAAATACCAGGCTGCCCCAAAATCCAACACAGGCAACAATTACCGAAAATAAGCCCCCTATAATATGATTGCTATCGAAAAAATAAAGGGAGGCGCAAGCCAAACTGCCCATGGTGCAAAAAAATCGAAGAAATTGTTTTTTATTGCCTCGGTAATCGGCAATGGAAGAAAGGATGGGGGATAAGATAGCTACTATTACAAAGGCAATGGCTAAAATATAATTGTATAAGGCAGTATTTGAGAATTCGTAAGAACCAATTTTAATTTTATCAATTAAAGTATTTTCATTACCATCTCCTGTTACTGCTTCGTAATAAGCGGGGAAAATAGTGGAGGTAATGACTAAATTGTAAACGCTATTGGCCCAATCGTACATAGTCCAACCTTTGACAACTTTTTTGGAAGCAGTTTGCATGGCAATTTGTTTGTATTTTAAAAATACAAATAAAACGGCAACTGTCCTATTTGCTTAATGTAGGTATTGGGTATATAATAAAGCTAAAATAGTGGTACCCAATACAATTCGGTACCATCCAAATAGGGCAAAACCCTTCTTTTGTACAATTTTAATAAAAAATTGAACAGTCACTAAGGCAACAACAAAAGCCACGACGGCGCCAATAAGCAGGAGTATTAAATTGTCTTTAGCAAATACTTCAGGATTAGTTTTAAATACATCCAAAGTGCTTTTTGCAGAAGCTGCTAACATCGTAGGCACTGCTAGAAAAAAAGAAAATTCTAAGGCTGTTTTTTTATTCAACTTTTGACTCATTCCTCCTATAATAGTAGCAGCACTTCTGCTTAATCCAGGAAAAATAATAGACAATACTTGAAAACAACCAATGATGAAAGATTTTTTATAACTAATTTCTTCCTCATTTGAGTTGACTGTATTGGTTAATGCTGCTTTTTCAAATAGTTTATCAATAAATAACAAAACAATACCGCCAACAAGCATAACTACTGCAATCACCCATAAATTACCCAAAGCAGCATCAATGTGCTTTTTTAGTAGAGCCCCAAAAATTAAAGCAGGAATCACTGCCACAATAAGTTTGATGTAAAAACTTGTTTGCTTAAAATCAAAAAACTTTTTTCTATAAATAACTACCACAGAGGCAATCGCCGCTAATTGAATAACAATTTCAAAAAGGTCAACAAAAGGATCTTTTTGAATCCCTAAAAAAGGGTTGGCGAACTTCATGTGTGCTGTACTGGAAATGGGCAAAAATTCGGTAATGCCCTCAATAATAGCAATGATAATAGATTGAAAAGTATTCATAGTATTAAATTACAATGCGATTTCGTTCTTAAAAAAGAATCGAAATCGCATTGGATAAATTATTTAAATTAAGACTTTTTGAAGATGGCAAATATCTCAACAATAAACCCTGCAATAATAACAATAGGGGCTAGGGTAATACGTCTAAAGCTATACACTTCATCTGCATTAAATACATTCGGGTCTGCACTTTTCCCTCCCGACATTAAAAGCATACCTATCAAGATTAATGCAGCGCCCACTAGCATCCAGGTGTAATTGGATTTCCCGAAAAAATCTAAGGATCTATTTTTAGTTTTTTGACTCATAATTTTATTTTTAATTCAGTTAAATATAGTTCATTTATTTTTTTAATATAATTCATCCAATTTCATTTTTAAATATTTTAACACACTACGATGGGTGCTAAAAACCGAAATGCCTACTCCTAGCAAAATTAAGCCTCCAAAAAGCAAAAGGCTATTGCTAATGCCTTGTAATTTATCTAATTGAGGAAATTGACTAATAGCCCATTGTATTAATCCAAAAAGTAAGAAAATCGCAATCAATGCACTAATTAATCCATTTAGTAATGCGCGAATTAATAATGGCTTGGAAATAAAGTTTCTTGTGGCGCCCACCATTTGCATGGTTTTAATTAAGAAGCGATTGCTAAACATAGCCAATCGAATGGTATTATCGATGCTAATGATTACAATAATGCATAAAATAATACTAAAAACTAAAAATAGGAAACCAATTTTGGTCGTTCTTTCATTTAAACTGGTGACCAAACTTTTTGGGTATTGTATATCGCCAATTTCATTTTTAAATTCATTTTCAATAGCAGCAGTTATTTTATTTAAACTGTCGGTATTGACATAGGCTGCTTTGGCAAAAAAGTCGATACTCTCGGGTAGTGGATTGACATCTAAAATTTTAGCCCAATCTTCATTATTTTCTTTATTCCAAATGGCTTTTGCTTTTTCCTTATTTACATATTCTACGTTTTTTGCATAGTCTTGACTAGCTATAAACTGCTGAATTTTTCCTACTGTATTTTTGTCGGTACTGCGGATGTAAACACTAATTCTAATGTCTTCCTTGAAATTATCGCCAATGGAATGTAGGTTCAAGAATAGCCAACCCATGATGCCCATAATAAACAATACAATAGCTACCCCAATGATGCTATAAATATAGTTAGGTTTACTGCGTTTAAGAGAGGAGGTTCCGCTGGCTGCCATAGCATTAATTTTTACGTGTTCGCTTTGCAAATGTAGGGTTTTGCAAGCTAATGGCTTACATTTGCAGAGGTTGAATTAGGACAATTTTTTATCAAAAAGGGGGTACCTCAATTTTTGGTTAAATAATTGTTAGTATTTAACCCTTTTTAATTTGAAAAAACAAGAAATGGAGTATCAGTTTAGGGCCATTGAGAAAAAATGGCAAACTATTTGGAAAGAGAAAAAAGCATATCAGGTAAGCAATGAAAGTAGTCAACCTAAATGTTATGTATTGGATATGTTCCCTTATCCAAGTGGGGCAGGCTTGCATGTAGGCCATCCTTTAGGCTATATTGCTTCCGACATCTACAGCCGATTTAAAAGATTAAAAGGGTTTAATGTTTTACATCCCATGGGCTATGATGCATTCGGATTGCCTGCCGAACAATATGCGATAGAGCATGGAGTACATCCTTCAAAAAGTACACATGATAACATTAATAATTTTAGAAAACAATTAGATAATATTGGATTTTGTTTTGATTGGGAGCGGGAAGTAAAAACATGTGATGCGCAATATTATAAATGGACACAATGGATTTTCTTACAATTATTTAATAGTTATTTTGATAAGAAAGAATCAAAAGCAAAACCCATTACTCACCTATTGAGTGATTTTGAAAAGGAAGGAAATATAAATCACATTTGTCCCGGGGATACCGCTTTGGCTTTTTCTTCCAATGATTGGAAAGGGTTTACTGAAAAAGAACAACAAACAATACTCATGCAATATCGTTTGGCTTTTTGTGGGTATGGAGAAGTCAATTGGTGTGAGGCATTGGGTACGGTGTTGGCCAACGATGAAGTAATCAATGGGCTAAGTGAAAGAGGGGGTCATCCGGTGGAAAAGAAAAAATTAAGACAATGGTACTTACGTATTACTGAATACGCGGATAGATTACTCACTGGATTGGATACCATTCAATTTAGTGATGCCATGAAAGAAATGCAATCCAATTGGATTGGAAAAAGTTTTGGAGCGGAAATTGATTTTTCGATCCACCAACAGGAAGGCGCCTTGAAAGTGTATACCACCAGACCTGATACCCTATTTGGTGTAGATTTCATGGTGGTGGCACCCGAGCATGCATTGATTGAAACCATTACCCCCACCTCTCATAAAGGGGATGTGGAACAGTATATTGCCTATGTAAAAAGTAGAAGTGAAAGAGAGCGCATGGCGGAGAAAAAAATTACAGGCTGTTTTACTGGGGCCTATGCAGAAAACCCGTTGAGTAAAAAATTAATTCCGATTTGGATTTCTGAATATGTATTAGCGGGCTATGGTACAGGAGCGATTATGGCCGTGCCTTGCGGAGACGAACGAGATTTTAAATTTGCACAACATTTTAATATACCCATTACGAATATTATTGGTGAAGCATTTAATGGCATTGATGCCAATCCCACTAAAGAGGCCAAGTTAACCAATAGTGATTTTTTAAACGGCATTGTTCAGAAAGACGCCATTGCTATTGTGAATGATAAAATGGAAGCGATGGGTATTGGCAAAAGAAAAATAAATTACAAGATGCGGGACGCTGCATTTAGTAGACAACGTTATTGGGGCGAGCCTTTTCCTATCAAATGGATTAATGGTATTGCTTATCCAATGAGCGAAAACGAGCTGCCCTTATTATTACCCGAGGTAGATAATTATTCACCAGGACCAGAAGGAGAAGGACCACTAGCAAATATTGAATCCTGGAAATCGGCCAACTATGAAACCAATACTATGCCTGGTTATGCGGGAAGTAGCTGGTATTTTATAAGGTATATGGACCCTTCCAATGACAAAGAATTTTGTAATAGAAAAGTGAGTGACTATTGGGGACAGGTAGATTTATATATTGGTGGCACAGAGCATGCAGTAGGCCATTTATTGTACAGCAGAATGTGGACGAAAGTGTTGTATGATTTAGGGCATATTGGTTTTGATGAGCCCTTTAAAAAATTATTGAATCAAGGAATGATTCAAGGTAGTTCGAGATTTGTTTACCGAATTCGTGGCACACAAAAATTTGTATCAGCTGGTTTAGCAGCTGCGCAGGAAGTAGACGCCTTGCATGTAGATGTAAACATTGTTGATGGAGTAGAATTAAATACAGCAGCTTTTAAAAAGTGGAAACCAGATTATGCTAAAGCTGAATTTATTTTAGAAGACGGAAAATACATTTGTGGCGTTGAGGTGGAAAAGATGTCAAAGTCTAAATTTAATACGGTGAATCCAGATGATTTAGTGGAAAGATATGGAGCCGATACTTTTAGAATGTATGAAATGTTTTTGGGGCCAGTGGAACAAAGTAAACCATGGGATACCAAAGGGATTGAAGGGGTGCACCGCTTTTTGAAAAAATGTTGGCGCTTATTTTATGATGAACTTAAAGGAAAGGTTTGGAATGAGGAAGCGGCCACCGATGCAGAATTAAAAGTACTACATAAGGCAATTAAAAAAATTGAAGAAGATACGGAGCGCTATAGTTTTAATACAGCGGTAAGCACTTTTATGATTTGTGTCAATGATTTAGCCGATTTAAATTGTCATAAAAAAGAAATACTGGAACAATTGCTTATTTTGTTAACACCCTATGCTCCACATTTTGCAGAAGATTTATGGCAAGCCTTGGGCAATGAAGGATTGATAGTAGACGCCTCTTATCCTGTATTTGAAGCCAAATATGTCACAGAAAGTGCAAAGGATTACCCAGTAAGTATCAATGGGAAAATGAGAGCTAATATTTCTATTGACTTAGCTGCAACCGAAGCCCAGGTGCATGAAATAGTGCTTGCCAACGAAGTGGTAAAAAAGTGGGTAGCAGAAACACCCATTAAAAAAATAATTTTTGTAAAAGGGAAAATGATCAATATTGTTATTTGATCCATTAAATAATTTGTATGTCCAATCCAATATTAGATAGTTCGAATGATTTGAATCCACTGGACAAAGAGTTCGAGAATAGCATTCGCCCAAGAGAGATGGACGCCTTTGCAGGACAGCCGCAACTCATTGAAAACATTAGCATCTTTATTAAAGCGGCTAAAATGCGTGGAGAAGCCTTGGATCATATTTTATTTCACGGTCCTCCAGGTTTAGGTAAAACCACTTTGAGTAGAATTGTTGCCAACGAAATGGGTGTTCAAATTAAAGAAACATCGGGACCAGTGATAGAAAAGCCAAGTGATTTAGCAGGCTTGTTAACCAGTTTAGAACCAAATGATGTATTGTTTATAGACGAAATTCATCGTTTGAGTACGGTGGTGGAAGAATATTTGTATGCGGCTATGGAAGACTATAAAATTGATATCTTAATTGACAGTGGTCCCAATGCACGCAGCATTCAAATAAATTTAAATCCATTTACCCTAGTGGGTGCTACTACTAGAAGTGGTTTATTAACAGCACCACTGCTTTCAAGATTTGGTATTAAATCAAGATTGGAATATTATCCTGCTTCCGTCATTGAAAAAATAATTTTAAGAAGTGCGGGTATTTTAAATGTAAATATTGATAGCCAGGCGGCTGGTGAAATTTCAAGAAGAAGCAGGGGTACGCCACGTATTGCCAATGGCTTATTGCGAAGGGTGCGTGATTTTGCGCAAGTATTAAATGACGGTAAAGTAGATATAGGAATTACTCAACATGCATTAAAGGCATTGAATGTAGATGAACATGGATTAGACGAAATGGATAATCGAATTTTACTAGCCATTATAGAAAAGTTTAAAGGGGGCCCAGTGGGTATTTCCACTATAGCCACTTCAGTGGGGGAAGAGTCTGGAACCATTGAAGAAGTATACGAGCCATTCTTAATTCAAGAAGGCTTTTTACAAAGGACACCAAGAGGCAGGGAAGTAACCGATAAAGCCTACGCGCATTTGGGGAAAAAGCCCAATAGAGGGGCTTCTAGTAATCCAGAATTATTTAGAT
>CAMBEQ010000039.1 GCA_945865545.1 Sediminibacterium ginsengisoli
GAATATTTATGGGGTCGTGATATGTTGATTGCACCTGTCTTTGAAAAAGGAGCTACTACTCGTGAAGTGTATCTTCCTAAAGGAGATTGGTACGATTGGTGGACCAATACAAAACAAACAGGTGGGCAAACTATTAAACGTGAAGTAGATTTAAATACCATGCCAATTTATGTTCGTGCTGGTGCCATTATTCCATTTGATCCTATTAGACAATACACTGCCGAAGTGGTGAACGAGCCTACTACATTAAAAGTGTATCGAGGTGCTGATGGCCAGTTTACATTGTATGAAGATGATGGTATTAGTCAGGATTACTTAAAAGGCAAAGCTACTTGGACGCATATTACTTGGAACGATAAAGCAAAAAAACTCACTATTGAATTGGGTGCACCAAAAGGTTCCGCTAGTCAGGTTCCTGATCGCACCTTCAAAGTGCAACTGCTTCCGGAGGGAACTATAAAAACGGTACATTTTATAGGTAAGCGAATGGAAGTAAACTGGTAAGTGAAATATACCTTTTTAATGACCAATCAGATAGTATTAAATAAAATAGTATTAAATAATTTTTAATTAAAATTTAAAAAATAGAATCAATATGAAAAAGAACTTTATTAACAAACAAAAAAAGCTAGTATGAGAAAATTTTTTAACAAATTGACTGATAATCACTCCTTTTCGTTAAGGAAAATCAAGGTGTTATCCAGGCTAAAATTCTTTTTTTTATTCCTGTGCATTTTGCAATTATTGTCTGTTACTTCTTATGCACAGACCAGTATCACTGGTACTGTATTAGATGAAACAGGCGAAGGACTTGTAGGAGTTAATGTGAAATTGAAAAATTCAAATACCGTTACATCAACGGGAAAAAATGGAAGTTTCAGTATCACTGTCCCTAATAGTATGGACATACTTGTATTCTCTTACATTGGTTATGGCACCGTGGAAGAATCTCTTAACGGGAGAAAAACAATTAATGTAAAGCTCCCAATTGAGACTGGAACTTTGGCTGATGTGGTAATGGTTGGGTATGGTACCTTAAATAAAAAGGAAGTTACCAGCACTATCGTACATGTTGCGGCTAAAGATTTATTATCGGTTGGAGGGAATAACCCGCTCATGTCTCTTCAGGGAAAAGTAGCTGGTCTAGTTATTGATAATAGCAGGGCAGCAGACCCTAACTCAAATCCAAGCATCCAGTTAAGGGGTGTTTCATCCCGGTCTGCGGGTCTAGGACCTCTTATTATTATTGATGGTGTTCTAGGTGGTAATCTCGAAAATCTTAATCAGAACGATATTGCATCTATAGATGTATTGAAAGACGGAGCTGCCTCTGCTATTTATGGTACCCGTGGCAGTAACGGAGTTATTATCGTTACAACCAAAAAGGGAGGTGGTGGACCAAAATTTAGCTATAATGCGCTTTCTACTTTTGACATTCCAAGCAATGCATTAAAGACCTTAACCGCAGATGAATATTTAAAAAATGGAGGAAACGATTTTGCCGCAAAAACGGATTGGTTAGATCAAATTAGCAGAAAAAATGCTTTTTCACAAAAACACACTTTGTCCTTTTCAGGCGGGGACGCTAGAACTAATTATCGCGCAACTGTCGATTATCGCCAGGCCCAGGGTATTGAAATCAGGTCTGGAAGAGAAGAATATGGCGCGCGACTTTCTTTAAATCATAAATCAAAAAATGATCTATATGAAATAACTTTTAATGTTGTTCCACGCAGTACTAAATTTAACAATGCCGATTATGAATCATTTAATATGGCATTATCGCTTAACCCTACACAACCTGTGTTTAGTCCCACTGACCCTAGCCGATATTTTGAAGTGCAGGGTTCGGATGTAAATGCATTTAATCCTGTAGAACGTTTACTGAAGGATCAATCTGGAGGAACCTCAAATTTCCTTGATTGGAGTGGTACTTTCAAGTTAAATATTCTTTCCAATTTAAGCACACGAATAAATGTAGCGCAGGTGGGCAGAAATAACCTTAATTTTTTCTTTAGGCCTTCTACTTCTACTTCAAGTAAATTTTATGGGGGCTTGAACTATGCAAATCAGGCGTACACTAACAATAATCAGAAAACGGCGGAATGGATAAATGATTATTCTATCAAAATTAAAAAACACTCTTTTAAACTCTTGGCTGGTTATTCTTATCAGCTTTTTCAATATTCCGCTCTGTCTGCAGAAAACAGAGGCTTTACTACTGATGCATTCACTTATAATAATTTAGGTAATGGAACCTATGGCCAACAATTGGGAGTTAATGGTATGGCTAGTGCAAAAAACGATTCAAGGCTAATTGCTTTTTTTGGGCGTTTGAATTATTCTTATAATGACAAATATCTTTTTTCTACTAGTTTGAGGCGTGAAGGTTCTTCAAAATTTGGTGCAGCAAGTAAATGGGGATATTTTCCTGCAGCTTCCATTGGCTGGAGAATTAACAGAGAATCTTTCTTGAAAAATATATCATGGATAAACGAATTGAAAGTTCGTGCTGACTATGGGGTCACCGGTAATCAGGATTTTGACAATTATCTTTCCTTAGCGCTCTACCAAGGTTATAACTTTTTCCCATACAATGGCACTTATTATCAGAGCTGGGGGCCAGCCAATAATTTAAATGAAAATCTACGTTGGGAAAAAGCCAGAAATTTAAATTTGGGCGTTGACTTTGCTTTGTTTAATAATTCAATTTCGGGAAGTATTAATTATTATAAAAGAAATCAAGAAGATCTGCTTGGTTATTATAATGTTCCTACTCCTCCTAATATTAATACGCGAACATTTGCCAATGTGGGCACCATGCAGAATAGCGGGATTGAAGTTCAGTTAACTGCGGTTATTTTTGATAAGGGGGATTTCAACTATTCAATCTCATTTGCGGGTGCAACCAATAATAATAAGTTTATTTCTTTCTCCAATAATCTTTACAGAGGTCAAAATTTTATTGATGCGGTAAGTATGCCTGCTCCGGGAAGCCCCGGCCCATCTATGCGTTTGCAGGAAGGGGAGCGTGTTGGTAATTTTTATATGTATAAATATGCTGGAGCAGATAATGTTGGAAATTTCCAAATATATAATAAAAAAGGGGATATCATTCCTTCCTCACAGGCCAAGGAAGAGGATAAGCGGATCGTGGGAAATGGGTTACCTAAATATACCATGAGTTGGGGTAATACTTTTACCTATAAGCAATGGGATGCAAGTGTCTTTTTTCGTGGAGCATTTGGTTTCGACATCTTCAATGTGCACGATTTTTATTATGGATTAAAAGGATCCATTAAGCAAACAAATGTATTAGCTTCTGCTGCAGGTCGCAATTCTAAAATTTATGGCCCGGGCGCTTTGGCATTCTTAAACTCCTATTTTATTGAAAAAGGTGATTATATAAAACTGGATGTTGTTACAATTGGATATACAATGGCTTCCAAATCAAAATATATTGAGTCTGCAAGGTTTTTTGCATCTTCCAGGAACCTTTTAACTATTACTAACTTCACGGGAGTAGATCCTGAAGCATACTCTGCAAACGGTTTGTACCCAGGCATATTAACAGACGGAAACGGAAACGGTAGTAAAGCTTATTATCCGTCTACGAGACAAATAATATTTGGATTAACGTTTAATTTTTAATATAAATTTAAATTTTTGAAATATGAAAAATAAAAAACTCTTCAAGATCACCACATTTTTACTGGCTGCTTTTATATTTGGCAGTTGCACAAAATTGGATGAAACCCTTTATGATAAGGTGGATTATAATGGTTTCTTAGCGACGAAACAAAATGTTTATAGTATGTTTCTGAAGTCTTTCGACCAAGGATATGTCAGCATTGCAGGTGGTGCATTCCAAATGCAGGAAAATCCGGCAGACCAGTTCATGACGCCTAACCGCGAGGGCAGATGGCTGGATGGAGGTACTTATTACCGACTGCATTATCATACATGGACCCCCCAGGAATCATACATTAGCGGGGCCTGGAACGATATGTATCTTGGAATTGTACAAGCGAATAATTCCATAGAAATTATGCAGACATTAGACATCGCAAAATTTTCTATCACTGCGGCAGAACAGAAAGAAATGATTGCTGAACTGAGAACATTAAGAGCTTGGAACTATCTCCGACTATTGGATTTGTATAGAAATGTACCACTCATTACAAAATATAAAGGTCAAAGTGCAGCTGAACTAAGTTCGGGAGTAGCTCAATCAACTCCCCAGCAAACTTTTGACTTTATAGAGTCTGAAATAAAAAGTGCCGTAAATGACCTCTATACAAAAGGGGATCCTGGTACAGACAAATTTCAGGGCCGTTGGACAAAAGGCTCAGCCATGTCGCTACTGGTTCGACTTTATTTGAACGCCAAAGTATATACAGGAAAAGAAAAATTTAAAGAATGTGCTACCGTTGCTCAGGATATCATTAATGGTAAATATGGTAGTTATGCAATAGAAAGCAGGTGGGATGGTATTTATGACTGGGATAATGATAAGTCTGCTGAGTCGATTTATGCCTTTCCTTCTACATTTGCCTATTCACGCTGGCAATATACTAGCGGTATGTATTGGTGGATGTCACCTTTTAAAGCTGCTCCTTATTTTGAATTTACCGATTTCATTGATACAAATCCGAAACAGTCATTGCAACCGAGTTTAGATGCCGACGGAAAGGAATATAGTTTTGCGTTGGGCAAACCCTTTAGTAAATTCCAAAAATATTCTGACGACATCCGGACGAAGGTGTATAAAAATTTGGGAAGCAGTAAACGAGAAGGAATGTTCTTATATGGTTACTTGACCTATAATGGCAATAAGGATACTGTTAAAAGCTCTACAGGTTATACTCTTTATATAAGAGACCAGGTAGGCATTTATTATAAGACAGTAGGCGGCAAACTTATTACCATAGGTCCGGGGGAATTGACTACTAATAAAAAATCGGACATGACTAGTGCCGATCAAAATTCAGGAGTTTATATGACTAAATATCCGATGTATCCATCAAATGATGCTCGCAAAATGGAAGCAGATTATGTTGAAATACGATTAGCTGAAATTTATTATTCTCTTGCAGAATGTAAGTTTCGCGAGGGGGATAAAGCTGCTGCTTCTGTCTTATTAAATAATGTAAGAAAGCGCTATTATGCCACTAATTCTCCTAGTTTATATAAAACAGACGGAAGTCAATTAACGGAGATGGAGCTAATGGACGAATGGGGCCGCGAATTTCTTGGAGAAGGCCGTCGCCGAATAGATTTGGTACGTTTTGATAAATTCAATTCAGGTATATGGTGGGATAAAAGTCCTGATGCAGATAATACTAGAAGTATATTCCCTATCGGTCAAAGTGTTTTGAATTCATCTATTTTATTAAAACAAAATCCGGGGTACTAAGTATTTGTATTAATAGGATAATTTAAAATAGAAGCATACATAGATAATCATTTCTATGTATGCTTTTTTAAGAGTAGCTTACAAAGAATAAATCTTTTGAATCATAAAGGTTCTTTTTGGTTCAAGTGTAGGTATATCACTCGGCAGGGAAATTTATACATTGAAAATAAATGAACAGGATATTATTATAAAGTGAGAGTGGGTTTTTCTAACCAATTTAATTATGGGAAAATTTTTATTTTTACTTGTCTGTTTGGTAGTCTTTGTCGCAGGCTATTCTAATCAGATTCAAAAAACTGCTTCTATATTAGCAGCTCAGTCAAAAATTTTGCCTGATTGGGGCGCCTATCAACAGTTCATTGATGGTAAACAAGTTGATCTTTTTGTATTAAAGAATAAAAATAAAATGCAGGTGGCTATCACTAACCTGGGTGCAAGAGTGGTAAGTTTGATTGTTCCCGATAAAGATAAAAACCCAACGGATGTTGTTTTAGGATTTGACAGTGTTAAATCTTACCTGAAAAAAGGCAATCAATATTTTGGTGCCACAGTTGGTCGTTACGGTAACCGGATAGCCAAAGGAAAATTTATACTGGACGGCAAGGACTACCAGCTTGACCTTAATAATAGGCAGAATTCATTGCATGGAGGTAAGGAAGGTTTTTTTAGCAAAGTTTGGGATGCAACCATGATTGGGGAGCAAAAAATATTACTCACTTATTTGTCAAGAGATGGGGAAGGTGGCTATCCTGGTAATGTTTTTGTAAAAGTTACTTATACTTTAACAAACGATAATTCCCTCCAAATAGATTACATCGCTAGCACTGATAAAAATACCGTTTTAAATTTAACCAATCACAGTTTTTTCAACTTGGAAGGGGAGGGTAGTGCAAGCATCAATGATCATATATTAACAATTTTCGCAAGTCGATTTACTCCGATAGATTCTACTTCCATTCCAACTGGCAATATAGAAAAAGTAGCAGGGACTCCCTTTGATTTTGAGCAGCCTACTCGGGTTGGCTCCCGTCTTAATGCAAATGATGATCAATTAAAAATGGTGGGAGGGTATGATCATAATTATGTTTTAAATGAAACCAAAGGATTGCATCTGGCTGCCAGTGTTTACGCACCTGGCACATCTATAGTTATGAAGGTATTGACCACTGAGCCCGGCATCCAATTTTATAGTGGTAATAATTTGAAGGGAATTGAACAGGAGGGTAAAGGAAAAAAAATATATGGTCCCCGTTCCGGATTTTGTCTTGAAACACAACATTTCCCTAATTCACCCAATCAACCTAATTTTCCAAGCACAGTGGTTAAGAAAGGTCAACAATATACTACTAGTACAATTTATAAGTTTGAGATAGCTCGATTATAAATATCAATGAGCAAATAATTACTGTATGATTTTTTGAACCAATAATTTAAAGTGTAAATGAGTATATTCACATTCAGTTTTTTAAAAAATAGGTAACTGAATTTACAAAATCAAAAATATATATAAATGAAAATTACTTCGATACGTACAAAACTTTATCAATGGAACGGGCCTGTAAAAACAGCCGATACCATTTTTGCTACACCTGTAAGTCTGCTTCCTTTTCAGAAAGATTCACAGGCGGCTTACCGTTTTTTTAGCTGGCTAGTGGTGGAAATTGAAACGGATAATAACCTGGTAGGTATAGGCAATGCTGGACTTTGCCCCGATGTTACCAAACTAATTATTGATTCCAAACTCAAGGGCTTGCTGATTGGGGAGGATCCAACGAATACTGAATTACTATATGAAAAAATGTACCGTTCCTCGGTGGCATTTGGTCGAAAGGGCGCAGTGATGGCTGCAATTAGTGCGCTGGATATTGCGCTTTGGGATATCAAGGGTCTTGCAGCTAAGCAACCTGTTTTTAAACTTTTGGGTGGTCGAACCAAGGAGTATATCCCTACTTATTACAGCCGTCTTTATACGCGAAACCTGGAGAGCTTACAAAAAGAAGCCGAAGATTTTAAATCGCAAGGTTTTACAGGAATGAAACTGAGATGTGGTTACCCGCTAACAGATGGAATGGAAGGGTTAAAGAAAAATGTGGAAATGGTAAAAGTGGTTAGGGATGCAGTAGGAGATGATGTGGAAATTATGCTGGAAGCGTATATGGGATTTAATTTTCCATATGCAAAAAAACTTTTAAAAGCACTTGAGCCTTTTAATTTGCGTTGGGCAGAAGAGTTGTTGTTGCCAGATGAAATACATTTATTTTCGAAGTTGAAAAAACATACCTCTATCCCACTTTCAGGTGGTGAGCATGAGTATACTAGGTTTGGATTTCATGATCTTATTCAGTCGAATGCTCTTGATATTTTCCAGTTTGATACTAACAGGGTAGGTGGCTTTACTGAGGCGCAAAAAATTTGTACTATGGCACAAATGCATGGTATTGAAGTCATCCCCCATGGCGGACAAATGCATAACCTCCATGTGGTAATGAGCTCATTTGCTTCTCCAATGGCCGAGTATTTCCCGCAAACAGAGATTGAAGTAGGTAACGAAATGTTCTGGTACATATTCGATGGTGAAGCAATCGCAGAGAATGGGAAGCTTCAATTGGATGATAATAAACCTGGTGTGGGGTTAACTTTAAAAACTAAAAATATCGAACATTTCAAAATCATTGAATAATACAATAAATCTTATATGGGAAATAGTATACTAGAGCAATTTAAATTAACCGGAAGAGTCGCGTTAATAGTGGGAGGGAACAGGGGTTTGGGATTGGCAATGGCTAAAGCGCTTGCAGAAGCTGGCGCAAGCATTTCAATTGCGGCAAGGGATGAAAATAAAAATCTTCAATCCCAAAAAGAAATTCAATCGGGTTATGGGGTGAATTGTATCAGCATACAATGCGATGTTACATCAGAAGAAAGTATTAAAAATGCAGTTCAAACAACTGTTACAAAATTTGGAAAAATTGATATTCTAATTAATTCCGCTGGTATTAATATAAGGGGTAAAATAGAGGGTCTGTCTGTTGATGATTTTAACCAGGTGCAACAGGTTAATGTAACAGGTTCCTGGATAGCTAGTCGTGAGGTACTTCCGATTATGAAAAAAAATGGATACGGGCGTATTATTAATATTGGCTCTATGCTTTCTGTAACAGCAATTCCAGAAAGGACACCTTATGCAACAAGTAAAGGGGCTATTTTGCAATTAACACGTGCTTTAGCAATGGAAGTGGCAAAAGAAGGCATTACAGTTAATGCAATTTTACCCGGTCCTTTCGCAACAGAATTAAATTTACCTCTACTTAATAGTCCAGAATTATACCAGGCATTTATTGCTAAAATCCCAATGGGTCGTTGGGCAGAACCACATGAAATAGGCGGTCTGGCATTATACCTTTCTAGTCCTGCTTCAGGATTTGTAACTGGTGCAGGCTTTTCTATTGACGGAGGATGGGTAACACAATAAATTAAATTTTAAAAAACGAATACTTGATATGATTGCAGAAAAAACACGTTTAGTCCAGCTTAATCATCATCAGTTAGGCAGACGTATTGCGCTGGTAAAAGAACCATCGCTTATACTACTTAAAGAAATAGGTTCGATTTATGAATTGGCATTAAAAGCAATTGATACAGGTGTAAAAATTCAGGAAATTATTAATTCAATGCTGTCTCAAGAAATTCTTGATTATACTTCTGTATATGAAGGGAACAATGAATGGAAACTTCTTCCATCATTTGACCACCCGGAAAGTCCTTTTGGTTGTATGGTTTCTGGAACTGGGCTCACGCATAAAAATAGTGCCTTAAACAGGCAAATGATGCACCAGTCCACGGAAAATAAAATAACCGATAGCATGCAAATGTATCAATGGGGTGTTGATGGAGGTTCGCCAGCACAGGGAGAAATTGGTATTCAACCGGAGTGGTTTTATAAAGGGAATGGGTCTATTCTAAAAGCACATGGGCAGTCGCTTGAAGTTCCGCCTTATGCTAATGATGGAGGAGAAGAACCAGAGCTTGCAAGTATTTATATCATTGACAGAAGCGGTAAACCTTGGAGAATTGGTTTAAGTACTGGCAATGAATTTTCTGATCATATAATGGAGAAAAAAAATTACCTGTATCTGGCACCTTCTAAATTAAGGAATTGTTCTATAGGGCCCGAATTGGTGATAGATGCTGATTTTAAGGAATATAGCGGCACAGTGAGCATTACAAGAAATAGCGAATTAGCTTGGAGTGCAAATATAAAAACAGGGGAAAATAATATGTCGCACAATTTGGCAAACATGGAATACCATCATTTTAAATATGCTTCCCACCGAATTCCCTTACAAGCACATGTTCATTTTTTGGGGGCAGATGCTTTCAGTTTTGGGAATCAGGTACAATTACATCAAGGAGATATAATGAATGTAGAATGGCAGGGGTTGGGTAGAACATTGAAAAATCCATTGGAGTTATCAAAGGAAAAAGAAACAATAGTATCAATAAAATCAATTTTGTAATTAATTCGGTAAACCAGTTTTCTTAAATTTAAATAGCTTCAGATATGGAAATTCAAAGTGCCGTTTTAAATAATGAAAAACCATCAAGAATGCGATGGGTCATGATTAGCCTTGCATTTTTGGCTACACTACTTAATTATGTTCACCGACTATCATTTACTTATTTAAGTGCAGATGGGGATTTAAGAAAATTAATACCTGACAGTGCTTTCGGTGACATAGCTGCTGCATTTTTCATCGCTTACATGATTTCCAATGCTTTTTCTGGTTACGTCATTGATAAATTAGGTACAAGGATAGGCTATTCATTGTGTATGGCATTCTGGACAACAGCAGGCCTTTTCCACGCATTTGTAGTAACGCCATTTCAATTTGGTATCGTTAGATTTTTTTTAGGAATTGGCGAAGCAGGAAATTGGCCGGCTGCCCTCAAACTAACCAGTGAATGGTTTCCTCCACATGAACGATCGACAGCTTCGGGTATTTTTAATAGCGGATCTGCTCTTGGTGTGATAATTGTTCCCCCATTGGTAGCGTATTTAGGCACGGCATATGGCTGGCAGGCAACCTTTATTATTTTAGCAATATTTGGCTATTTGTGGTTAGCGGTTTTTTGGTTTGTTTATTATACTCCAAAAAAATCTGTTAAATCTTCTAAAGCTAGAATTATACCTCCCGGTATACTTTTTAAAACTCGTTTTGTTTCGATGTTTGCACTTTCCAAATTTTTCCTTGATCCTGTTTGGTATTTTGTTACATTTTGGATAGGCCGATACTTAGTAGATGTACATCATTTTAGTTTAAAACAAATAGGACTTTATGCCATACTTCCTTTCGTAATAGCAGATATTGGGAATATCGCTGGAGGATATTTTACTCAGTTTATTATTAAAAAGGGCATTCCTATTCATAAGGCCCGTAAATTATCAGTGTGCATTTCGGCTTTTATAATGGCCGCTCCTTTATTAGCCGCACCCTTTGTTATTACCTCACCAATTTCCGCACTAATTGTTTTTGGCATTACAGGGTTTGGATATACTTCTTACACAGCCAATTCATTGGCTTGTCCTGCGGATATAGTACCTGCAAGTGCAACTGCAACGGTATGGGGGCTTGGATGTATTGGCACAGGGCTGGGGGGAGCACTTTTTAATTTTTTATCTGGCCGCACCTTATCCATGGTTTCGGTAAGTGAAAGTTACCAAGCTGGATATAATATTTTATTTTTCGGTTATGGGGCGCTGGCTATAATCGGGCTTTTAGTAGTATGGTTACTGATGGGGCCATTCACTAAAAATGAAGCTTTACATGCTTATGTTGAAGTAGGTACTTAAACAAATTTAATGATAGGTAGATGGTTTGCAATTAACTAAAAATTAATAGCAGTTAAAACAAAATATTTATGAAACTAAAAGGCGAGAATATTATAGGGTTTAAAAGTAGTGCAAAGGGTACGAAAACAATCCAAGCGTTTATACCTGCTAAGAATGAATATTTCCCGGACAGGTTTACTCAAGCGACAACCGAAGAACTTGATACAGCTATTGCTCTTGCTAATAAAGCCTTTCCCGAATACAATGCGCTAAGCTATGAAATGCGTGCCCAGTTCTTGGATGCTATTGCGGATGAAATTGTTGCATTAGGTGATGTATTAGTAGAAAGATGCGCAGCAGAATCGGGCTTGGCCGTAGGAAGAATTATTGGAGAACGAGGTAGAACCTGCGGTCAGTTAAAAATGTTTGCAGAATTGCTCAGGACTGGCTGGTGGGTAGATGCTCGGATTGATAAAGCAAAGCCAGATCGTCAGCCTATCGCTAAATCGGATATAAGAAGAATGTTAATACCTATTGGTCCTGTGGCAGTATTTGGGGCAAGTAATTTTCCATTGGCTTTTTCTACTGCAGGGGGTGATACGGCATCTGCCCTAGCTGCTGGATGTCCGGTTATTGTAAAAGCTCATTCTTCTCATCTAGGAACAAATGAAATGATTTCCAGCGCTATCATTAAGGCGGCCCAAAAAACTGGTATGCCAGAGGGTGTTTTTTCTTCCGTTTATCTTTCTCATGAAGAGGTGATTAAACTGGTGCAAAATCCGGTAATCAAGGCAGTGGGATTTACGGGTTCACGTGAGGTGGGCATGAGGCTTTTTAATGCTGCAGTTTCCCGTCCAGATCCTATTCCTATTTATGCAGAAATGAGTTCTGTGAATCCTGTTATTTTATTGGAAGGAGCCTTATTGGACAATGGGCAAAAAATTGCCAAAGAACTAACAGCCTCCATAGCGCTGGGCGCTGGGCAGTTTTGTACTAACCCCGGTTTGGTATTAATGGTAGAAAACGAAACTGGCAAAAAATTTCTAGAGGATTTCGCAATTCAAATGAGCGCTACAATTCCTGCGACTATGTTGAATAAAAATATTTTTAAGGCATATATTGATGGCGTAAAATATTTGCAGGATGCACCAGAGGTGGCGTTATTGGGAAAAGCATCAACCGAAGCGATGGATGAAAAACTAGAAGCCCAGCCTATTGTCCACACCATTCGAGCAGCAGACTTTCTTTCAAATAAATTATTTTCAACAGAAACATTCGGTCCTGCATCACTGGTGGTTTTGTGTAAGGATAATGCAGAACTAGGCGAGGTATTGCATTCATTTGAAGGACAATTAACAGCAACAGTACATGCTACTATTGCAGACGAATTAGCCATGAAATCATTAATCAGTATTATTACTCAAAAAGTGGGTCGTATCATATTCGGAGGTTATCCTACAGGTGTGGAAGTTTGTCATTCTATGCAGCACGGCGGGCCATTTCCTGCGACAACGGATTCTCGATCAACTTCAGTTGGAACGGCTTCAATTTATCGTTTTGTTAGGCCTATAGCTTACCAAGATTTTCCTGATCACTTGCTACCTGATCCATTAAAAAATGATAATCCATTAAAGTTATTTCGACTTGTTGATGGTAATTGGACAAGTGAGAAAATATAAGTTGCTGCATTTACTTCACGATGGTGTTGATACAATTTTAAATTGAGTAATATTTTTTTAATATTTTTTTGCTATTAGGTAAAGATTATTGAACATTATCTTTTATTGATAATTTATGGCTAATATGCACTCTTTCACTTGATAATTCTAATTTATGCATATGAATAAGTTTTTTGCCTTGTTTGGCTTCGCCATTCTATTTTCTCAAGTTGCTGTTGCACAATCAACCCCTTCTTTAGCAAAATTAAAAAGTAATGCTGCAGTAAAACACGATGAATCAACCCCTATGGTAGCAGATAAAACTTTTATAAAATCAATGGGTGCAGTTGTAGAACAAACTTACTTTGGAAATAAAACAGCTCCTATATTAATGGCCAGCTTTGAAGGCTTGGGAGAAAGTTTTGTAGGACCGCAAGGAACTGCTACACTTCGCAATCCATCCGATAATTCATTGGCCGTTGGGCTTGATCATATTGTGCAGATTGTAAATTCTAGAATGGCTATTTTTTCTAAGAAAGGAAAAACTTTTACCGCATCAGGACGCCCACTTTATGGTCCTGTTGAAACACGTAATGTATTTCGTGGTTTTGGTGGTCCTTGTGAAAATATGAACAACGGTGATGCGGTGGTTCGTTATGATCAGTTGGCTAATAGATGGCTAATTGTGATGCCTACTTTTAGAAAAGGAATTTCTAGAAATATAGATACTGCCACCAAACAAAGGATAGCTCAAATTCAACCTGGTGCAGCTGCTCAATTATTTCAGCCACCGCTTACTAAAGAAATTCCACTGGTGAATGGACAGCGACCACCAATGCCAACACCACCTGCGGATGGAAAATTTTGTATGTGTTATGCCATCAGTACTTCATCTGATCCAATGGGTTCCTATTATCGATATGAATTTGAACGTGAATTATTTCCCGATTATCCCAGACCCACTGTATGGCCTGACGGATATTACACTACTACAAGTACAGGAGATGATGTAATTGAAAAACATGCTTATGTTGTTGATCGAAATAAAATGTTGAAAGGGTTGGATGCTAAAGAGCAGTCCTTTATTATCAAGGATGTGAATTTTATCATCAATGCAGATTTAGATGGTCAACAACTACCCCCCGTTGGCGCGCCTAGCATTATGATGGCCACAGGAGGAAGTCAATTAAAAAATGTATTGGAAGATGATGGAATTTATATGTGGAATTACCATGTAGATTGGAATAATTTTTCGAAAACAAAAATTGAAGGGCCAATCAAAATTGCTGTAGCCCCTTATCACTATTTAGGAGGAGGGCAACTCACTAAAGCGGTACCTCAACCTGAGACCGATCAACATTTAGATGCACAAGGCGATAAGCTGATGGCCAGGTTGGTGTATAGAAAAATTGGGAATCGAGAATCGATAGTGGGCGTGCATTCTGTAACCACTGCAGTAGGTGGAGGTGGCGTTAGATGGTATGAGTTTTTGGTCAATAAAAATCGCACTGTTAAATTACATCAACAAGGAACCTATGCCCCCGATAGTAATTTTAGATGGATGGCTAGCGCCGCAATAGATAAAAAAGGAAATATTGGTATTGGTTATTCGTTCGGAGGGAAAAACGATTTTCCTGGACAAAGATTTGCAGGCCGACATTTTGGCGACCCCTTGGGTAAACTAACATTGAACGAGGTAGTGCTTGTACAAGGAGAAGCTGCACAAACCAATACCCTTAGATGGGAAGATTATACCCAAACAGCTATGGATCCTAGTGATGATGAAACTATTTGGTATGTAGGAGATTATTTAAAAAAGGGAGCCAAGAATTATTCATCAAGAATTGGTGCATTTAAGTTGGGCAAAAAATAAAGGCCTAATAATAATATCCAAATATAATATTCATCTCATCTTGGCTAGTAAAACCAAATGAAACTGGAATTGAAGAAGTATTATTATAAGTAACCTCAGAAGTAAGCCCTTCTCCTGGTTTTAAAACAATTGCATTTGGGAAAGATACCACCAGTGGATGCTCCCAGTCGGTATTGGTGTAAATGATTTCTCCGTTACGCGAACCCCCAAATATTTTAATGATAAATTTTTCTCCTAACTTATGAAAATGGGACGTAAGCATAACAACATTCGTAATTTCATTAAAGGTGAAAGTCTTTGAAAAAGTAGTTTTTTTATTTGCAGGTATATTTATATCAAAATTATTAAGATCTAGTGTCTTGGCTTGATAGCGAACCGTATTTTTTGCAACGGTATAAAAATTAATAAAATTTTGTCCTGTTAGTGTAAGATTCGTTCGATTAAAATAATGTGCATTTAAATCTAATGGGGTAGAAGGTGCTAATTTTATGGCTACTCCTTCAGGTAGTGTTATATCTGAATTAACATCTGTCCCTCCGCCCATAAAAATATGATTTTGCATTTCGATTAAAGTACCTGGATTAATAATGCCTGTATTTAAATTTCTTAAGTCACGAAGCGTATTAGTCGCTGGAACCTGAACGCTGTTTCTAAAACTGTATACAACAAAATGGTGGCTGTTATTTCCTCCACGCATTTGAATTCTGTTGATGAAGGCAGTATCCGTATTAGGTGTGTTTAATCTTAAAAAAACCTCACGTTCCGAATTTTTTGGAATATCAAAAGGAGCAATGCCCAATTGAAATCCGCTACCAATAGCAGGAATAGCGAGGGGCTGCAAAGCGGCCTGACAGGGAGTAAGGTCTTTTAAAAGATTTACATCAAGCACTGCAGTTGTTTTAGAAGCTCCCGCATCAATCCATTTTTTAATAAACTCAACTTGACCTTTACTTAATACCTGACCGCCCATTGGCATAGAAGCCCCCAAATTACCGAGGGAGCTGTGGTGTCCTAATTCGCAAGTAATTTTGTGGTATAAAAGACTCATATCGGATTTCCCAGGTTCCACCAATTTTAGCCCTCCTGATTTAGCATTAGCGTTTTGAGGTGCTTTATTAATAAGATTATCCCATGCTTGTCCCTCCTTAAGTATGAGTTTGTGTTGAGCATAACTTCCATCTGAACTTGAAGAGTGACAACCCGAAACAGCACAAGTGGTGGTTAATATTTCTTTTTGAATGTATTCAAAATCGGCCTTACGCTCAATTGTTGTTTCAACTTTTGCAGTGGCTTGTTTATCGCAAGAAGGTAGCGCAAATAATAAAATAAGCCCTAGAAATAAATAAATAAGGGGTTTTAAAAATTTCATTTCTTAAAGTTATTAAAATAGTTGTAGACCATAATAACCAATTGCAGTAAATAGGGCGCAGCGCAATACTACCCCTAAGCTGCACCAAAATACCATTTTGTTGGTAGGTACATTAAAGCCTACTCCAATACCAATACTTATAGGCGCTCCAACACTCATGGTGCCCAATAAGCCTAATCCAATAACACCATATTTTTGCCAAATTTTTAAGACGAATCCCGGCTCTTTAGCCACTTTATTGGTTTCAGTTTTTCTAAAACCACTTACCCATTTTTTTATGATGTCACCTAGGTAGGCTGCTACAAAAACACCTATTAAGCCTCCTAGCACACTGTATGAAAAAATTTCTATTGGGTTTAGTTTAAAGGCAAATCCAGCTGGGATGGCAGCATATATTTCAAAAGTGGCGAGTCCAATTAAAGTAAGAATTTTATATATCATTTTATATGCTTATTGCTGCTTAATGCCAAAGATAGTATTATGAATTTTAGTTCATTTTTTTAAATTATCCATCCATATAACACAAATCTAAATGCAATTGTGTTTAAACTTATCACCAACTAATGTTTAAAAGCCAATCATTAATATATTATTGATTTTAATAATTTATAAAATAAAACATCTATAAAATTTAAAGAATCAATAATTATGTGGATAGGCTTGATTTTCAGTTGATTTACACATATAAATAAAAGTATTTATTTTGTTTAATTTTTGATATTTTAAAACAGTTTTTTCAATATTAACTTAGCATTAACTTTTATTATTTTAGTCATAAAATTCACTAAAAACTGATAATTTTGTGTTGTATTTTTGAAAAAAATCAAATCCAATTCAATGAAAAAAGTAGTCTTATTCTTAGCGAGCTGTATGATGTCCATCTTCAGTTTTGCTCAAATTACCAGTTCAACCATTTCTGGTATTATTGTAAACGAAAAAAATGAAGTAATGGTTGGGGCATCAGTGATTGCAACGCACGTCCCAACAGGTACAACTTATAAAACAGTCTCCAACAAAACAGGTGCTTTCGTATTCCCTTCAGTAAGAGTGGGAGGTCCATTTACTGTTGTAGCAAGCTATGTAGGGTATAAAAGCAATCAAGTAGATGATTTAAACACCAACTTAGGTGTGGCTAGTAATATTGATTTTGTTTTAATAGCCAATGGCTCAAAATTGACAGATGTTGTTGTTTCTAGTAATAGAAATGGCTTATTCTCTAAAGAAAGAACAGGCGCTTCTCAACAATTTACAAGAAGAGACTTGCAAAATATTCCAATTACTGGAGCAAGAACAATTGATGGTATTACAAAGTACAATGCAAACGGAAACGGAAATTCATTTGGTGCACAAGATTCTCGTTTAAACAATTTTACCATTGATGGTTCTCAGTTCAATAATAGTTTTGGTTTAGGTTCATCTGCACAAGCAGGAGGTAGAACAGGTGCATCTGCTATTTCATTGGATGCCCTTGAGCAATTGCAAGTGAACATTGCTCCTTATGATATACGTCAGAGTGGTTTTACTGGTGCAGGTATTAATGCAGTTACTAGATCTGGTACAAATGATATCGAAGGTTCCTACTATCAAACACAAAGAGACAATAGCTCAAGATACGTGGGTAATAAAGCGGCTGGTGTTCCAGTTGTTGCATCAAAGTTTGATGAGAAAGTAAGTGGTTTCCGTCTTGGAGCACCAATTATCAAAAATAAATTATTCATTTTTGGTAACTATGAAACATTAGAACGTACCGAACCAGGTACTACTTGGTTTTCTACAGGTTCTCCAAATGCGACAGGTACCCAAATTAGTAGAACAACCTACACAGATATGGAAACCTTATCTAAATTCATGAAAGATAAGTATGGTTACAATACAGGTGCTTGGGAAGGGTATTCTAATGCGAACAAGAGTAATAAATTTTTAGTGAGATTAGATTGGAATATTAGCGATAAACATAAGTTAACAGCACGTTATGTACAACATGATTCTGAAGCTGAAATCAATATTTCTAACTCTAACTCAGCGGGTGCTGGTAACAGAACAGCTCAGCAATTATCTATGGCATTTGCAAATAGTGGATATATCATTATGGATAATACCCGTTCTTATGTATTAGAGTTAAATAGTAAGTTATCTAATACTTTACACAACTCTTTAATTATTGGCTATGATAAGCAAATTGAAGATAGAAAATACAGAAGTTCTTTGTTCCCAACTATTGATATCTTAAACGGAACAACTACCTATGCCTCTGTAGGATTTGATCCATTTACACCAGGAAACAAATTAGATTATAATACTTTCCATATTACCGATAACCTTACAAAGTATGCTGGAAAGCATACTATCACAGGTGGTTTTAATTTTGAGAAATACCAATCTAATAACTTGTTTTACCCTGCTTCTAATGGAGTATATATTTTTAGCTCTTTAACAAGTTTCTATGCAGCAGCTAACGAAAGTTTGGCCAATGGCGGAAAACCATCTGTTACCAATTTGCCAACTCGTTTCCAATACAGATACTCTGCATTACCTGGCGCGGTTGACCCAATGCAAGTATTAAAAACAACTCGTTTAGATATCTATGGTCAAGATGAATATCAAGCATCAAAAAATCTTAAATTAACTTTTGGATTAAGAGCTGCTATTATTGATATCGAACCTACTTCTTTAGAAAACAGTGCTGTTACAGCTATGACTTTTGCTAAAGGAGAGAAATTAAATACATCAACAATGCCAAAAACTCAAATTTTATGGGAACCAAGACTTGGTTTCAATATGGACGTTTTTGGTAATAAGAGAACGCAATTAAGAGGTGGTACAGGGGTATTTACAGGCCGTCCTCCTTATGTATTTATTTCCAATCAAGTGGGTAACAATGGTGTGTTAACAGGATATATTGACAGTGATAACAAAGGAGCAACTAAGTACGGATTTACTCCTAATCCTGCTCAATACTATACTCCTTCAACACCCACTTTACCTTCTACATTTGACTTAGCGTTTACTGATAAAAATTATAAGTTCCCTCAAGTTTGGAAAACAAATATCGCTATAGATCAAAAATTACCTTATGGCTTAATTGGAACCATTGAAGGTATTTACAATAGCAATATAAACGCAGTTCATTATTATAATGCCAACTTAGATCTACCTACTGGAAATTTTGCAGGGGTGGATACAAGAAGTCAATTTGCAAGAACAGATGCGGGTGTAAGAGTAAATGATAACGTATCAAATGGTATCGTACTAACATCTAAAAATAGCACTTACTTTAACTCTTTGACTTTTAAATTAGAGTTACCATATAATAAAGGGTTGTTTGGATCTTTTGCATGGACTACATCAAATGCTAAAGACTTTATGAGTGCAGGTTCAATCGCATCAGGTAGCTGGACTTCTGCTAGATCAATCAATGGTAATAACGATTTATCTTTATCTAATTCTGACTTTGTTTCACCAAATCGTTTGGTGGGTGTATTTGGATACAGATTAGAGTATGGTAAGAACGCAGGTGGTGGCGCAACTTCTATATCTATTGGATATATTGGGAACCAAGGTAACCCATTCTCTTACACAATCAGTGGTGATATGAATGGAGACAGAGTCAATGGTAATGAATTAATTTTCGTACCTCAGTCTGCTACAAGTGTTAAGTTTTTGCCTTTGGTAGTAGGTACAAGAACCTATACTGAAGCAGAACAACAAGCTGCTTTCGGAGCTTATATCAATCAAGATGATTATTTAAAATCACGTGTTGGTAAATATGCAGAAAGAAACGCTGTATTCATTAATATGTTACACCGTTTTGACTTATCTATAGTACAAGATATTTTTGTAAATGTAAAAGGTAAGCGTAATACGATTCAAATTAGAGCCGATATTTTAAACTTTGGAAACATGTTGAATGACAAATGGGGAGTATCTGAAAGAGCAACTAATCCAAGTGTGTTAGCATATCAATCGGTTGTTGCTAATGAGCCTACTTACAAATTAGCTACAGAGAAGTTTGCTGATGGTACTACTGGTTTAATTAAAAATACCTTTAGCAAAAACGCATCTGTATTTGATGTGTGGACAGCACAATTAGGTATTCGTTATATCTTCGGAAAATAAGATAACCTTAGTTTAGCTATTAAAAGCACTAAGTTAATTAATAAAAAAGC
>CAMBEQ010000040.1 GCA_945865545.1 Sediminibacterium ginsengisoli
GCATTGATATTCACTAAAAAAGGTAAAAACTTTTGGCAGTAAAGCGTTTGCGACCTATTTTTGCGACCCTAATAACATAGTGAACTTGGAGCGTTCGACTAAGGGTTAGGTCACCTCCCTTTCACGGAGGTAATACGGGTTCGAATCCCGTACGCTCTACAAAGCCTCTCGAGTATTCGGGGGGCTTTTTAATTTTCTCTATTTCTATTCAGCACACTTATCACCAATCCCTTTACAGTCTCCATTTCTTCGGGTTTACTAGCAGCAACGAATAAGGTAATACTAGCCAATGCATCATTGCTAATAAAAGGAACTCCGTTGGCTGACAAAAGCAAATTGTTACGCATTAGAAATAATAAAAAACAAGCAGCTCCAATTCTTTTATTTCCATCCACAAAAGCGTGATTTTTAATAATTAAATACAACAACATCGCTGCCCTTTCTTCAATACTTTGATAAACATGACTATCACCAAAGCCTTGCTCAATTTGACTAATAGCACTTTCAAAACCAGCATCTTTCTTTTTACCAAAAACAGATGAATCAAATTCTGTACGCATTGCATTTACTATAGACTCATATTCTAAAATATTTGGATGTATTCCAGGAACTAAACTAAGGCCTTTTATATCTAGACGATCATGGTCATAATCATCCAATAACTGAAGCCCTTTACTAAACTTATCTAACCATTTATAAGCTTCGTCGTTTGTAACTTCCTCTATGGCTCGACTCATAATTCGAATGCCGTCGTGCAAAAACTGAATTTCTTGATTCTTTTGAGCCAATCTAAACTTGTTTATAGCATAGCCCTTTACTAGGTAGTCTTTTAACTTTAGGGTTGCCCATTGGCGGAACTGAGTGCCTCTTTTTGAATTAACCCTGTACCCAACGGAGATGATCACATCTAAGTTATAGTGAACGATTTCTCTATTAACCTCTCTTTTACCTTCCTTTTGAACTACCGAGTAATCCTCGGTAGTTGCAATTCTTTCCAATTCGCCCTCATTATAGATATTTTTGATGTGTAGACCAATTGTATCTGAGTCTTTAGCAAACAATTCAGACATTTGCCTCTGACTCAGCCAAACGGTATCCTCTTCAAACTTTACTTCTATATTTATTTCATTATTTACTCCTTGGAAAATTTCAATTTTATTTTGCATATTTTATTTTTATGCAAAGCTCAATTTGAAAAAATGGAAAAACTATTTTATCAATCGAAAGATATTCGTTCGGAGATTTTCTAAAATGTTGATATTAAGAAAAACTTGAAAATTTTCATAGTTTTATTCAACACCCTTACTTTCCATACTTTACAAATAAGTATTATTCAGTTTAAATAAAATACTTACCTTTGGCGTAAGTATCGTAAAACGTTAGTATGATACTTATTTATAAAACGAGAAATGAAAAAATTAAAAAATATTCATCCAGGAGATATACTTAGAGAAGAGTTTCTACTCCCTTTAAATATTACTGCTTATAAGCTTTGTAAAGCAACCCTTATTCCACAAACTAGAATTCCCGAAATTTTAAAAGGCAATAGAAGTGTTACTGCCGATACTGCCTTGAGACTTTCAAAATACTTTGGTAATAGCCCCAATTTCTGGTTGGGCCTTCAAAACGATTTTGACATTGAAGAAGAACTATTGCTAAAAGGGTCTGACCTAAAGCTTATTAAAAGATATTCGCCGAATTAAGAAATCATTACCAAGTTGTTTCAGTTATCAAGTATTCCTTGACAACTGACTTTATTAATTGGGTTTAACGCCAAGCTTGAATTAAATATTCATTTCCTAGATAAGTAATAAGATTTATTCCACCGCCTTCTCCAAATTGGCGATTATAAATTTAGACATTTGAAAAAATGCATAAGGAAAATTTTATGCTGCTGAATGATCCATAATCGCATCCCATAGAAGCGACCTCATTTCTAATGCTTTTAGTGAAGCATTGGTCGCTTCCTCCCACTTTGCATTATCATTTCCACATAATTCGGCCACCATTTCCAAGGCCAGTTGACTATGATGTCCGCCATCCACTTCAATATGCCTTTCAATATAGTATTTGAATGTAGAGACTTGATTAGGATGATCCGCATAAATTTTATTTAAAATTGCAGTGAACATATCTGGAATTAAATCCTCCCTGCCAAATGTAAATACCGCCGCTTTCACATGCAAGGGCGCATGCTGGGCTATCTCAAATGTAAACTGTAAAAATGCTTTTACTTGTGTTGGCAATTTCGATTGCTGAATAGCCATTTCAATAGATTGGCCATGCGCAATCTCTTGTAATAAAGTATCTATAAAAATGGTAGAAGCGCCCATTTGCTGCATTGCCTTTAAATACAATTCAAAATGACTGATTCTATTATCATGCTCATCCACATCAGATTCCTCCCCTAATACAATTTCATTAATCAAATACCTTGTATTGGCCGTGCCCACTGGAACCCAAGGAAGTTGAACACTTGTCAAACCAATTTGAAGGGACTTTAGTAAGCTCATAAAATCCCAAACAGCAAAAACATGGAATTGCGTGAAATTTTTTAGTCCTTCTAGATTATTAATTTTTGTATATACTGGATGTGCTAAAAGTTGAGACCTAATGCCACCAATTTTGTCATTTAATGCTAATTCTTGAGGATGCATATATAATTTTATTTATCTTTTTATTTAACAAAAATAAATATGTTTTGTTCAATAAATGGGGAAACATTCTATATATATTTGTATTATATGTGTTACGTCATTGGCATTAAAATACCTAAAAAGCAAACTATAAAAATAGGTAGTACTGTATTGGATTTGGATGCCATTGACATTCCAGTTCAATCTGGTTTCGCCTATGATCAATGGCCGGTAATTTTTAAGGAGGAAACCTTGAGGCCAGGATTAATGCATTGGGAATTGATTCCGAATTGGGTGCGCAATGAAAAAGAATTAATTGAGTCTAGAAAAAAATATACTACCCTTAATATCAAAGCCGAAACCCTTCTGACTAATAAAGTAGCGCAGTCTACCATACATACTAATAGATGCATAGTATTGGCTTCTCATTTTTTTGAATGGCAACAAATTGAAAAAGAAAAATACCCACATTGTATTTCAATCATTGAATCCCCTTTATTTTACATTGCTGGCGTATGGAATACTTGGACCAATCAACATACAGGTGAAGAAAAAAATAGCTTTGGCATCATCACCACCGAAGCCAATGAATTAATGAGTAAGATTCACAATGTTAAAAAAAGAATGCCCACTATTTTGAATGAAGCGTTAGCTAATAGCTGGGTAAATGATAATTTAAATGAGGTCCAAATTCTCGAATTAGCTAAACATCAAATAGACAATAGCAAGATGAAGGCGCATACGGTGGCAAAGAATTTCCAACAAAGCCCTACCCCTTGTGAAAAAGTAGAGTATAAAATATTCACGCCGCAAACGCTGTTCTAATTTCGAATTAAAAGGCTATTAATTTTATTAAATATAGAAGTAGCTGCATTTAAATATACCTAATGGTATTAGGATAAATACATTCTTATACAATAGCTACGGTCTCATGCATTTCAGGAACAATTACGTCTTTAAATCCTTTCTTGCGTAATCTTTCTGCAAAATGATCCTGCACTTCGGCTTCTCCATGCACTATAAATATTTGCTTCACTAAATCTGGACTTTGGCAACCTAAAAATTGCATTAGATCCTCGTAATCGGCATGCGCACTCATACTTCTAATAGAACCCACCGTTGCAATGACTGGATATTCTTCACTAAAAATTTTAACCACTTTAGCGCCATTCATTAATCTGCCTCCTAAAGAATTTGGCTCACAATAGCCTACTAATAAAATAGTATTCTTAGGATTGCTGATATTATTTTTGATATGATGCTTTACCCTTCCTGCATCGGCCATACCCGAAGCAGATATAATTACTTTAGGATGCAAGTCCTCATTCAATGCTTTACTTTCTTCCACCGATTTAATATAACGTAAGCCTTCAAAATCAAACGGATCGTCATCTACCTCTAATATTTTTTGAATTTTTTTATTGAAATACTTGGGGAACATTTTTACCACATCAGTGGCTTCAATACTTAGTGGGCTATCTACATATACTGGAATATGTGGTAATCTTTTTTCTAAGGACAATTGATTGAGTTCAAATAATATTTCTTGCGTACGTCCTACACTAAAAGCGGGGATAATTAAATTTCCTTTTTGTTCCACACAGGTTTTTTCAATCCACTTGAGTATATCGTCTGGTGTGGTATGTATTAAATCATGCAATTTGTCACCATAGGTACTTTCAATAATAATCGTATCTGCTGCAGGAAAAGTGGCAGGCGATCTTAATATCATGTCGCGATACCTACCCACATCCCCACTAAACGTAAGGGTTTTGGATTCGCCTCCTTCTTTGATTTTTAAACTTACTGCAGCACTTCCAATAATATGCCCCGCATCGGTATATAACAATTCAACGGAATCAGAAATTTTAGTAAGTACATCATACTCCACCGGCTTTAATAATGGCAAAACAATATTCACATCATCCATATCATACAATGGCTCAATAGGAGGTAAGCCCTGCTTGGCTCTGCGCTTATTACCATATTTAGCGTCGTCTCTTTGGATCATTGCAGAATCTTCTAATAAAATTTCAACTAAAGCTTTGGTGCCTGGCGTACAATAAATATTTCCTGTAAAACCCTCCTTGGCTAATTTTGGTAATAAACCTGAATGATCTATATGCGCGTGAGAGAGAATAACATAATTTACTTTAGTGGCATCAAAACCGAATGTAGCGTTCAACGAATCGGTGTCTCTTCCCATTCCTTGAAACAAACCGCAGTCTAATAAAATATTTTCTCCATTTTTTAACTGTACTAAATGTTTTGATCCAGTAACGGTGCGCGCTGCGCCATGAAAACTTATTTTCATTTGATAATTTTAGTTCTCTAAAGTTAGTTTAAATAGCGATGGCAGCCACTAAATAATCAGCAATTAAAATAAGTATACAACTTACCACTACTGCTTGTGTTCCTGCTTTACCAATTTCCAAAGCACCCCCTTTTACATAGTATCCAAAATAACAAGGCACTGTACTTATGATAAATGAGAAAATAAACGATTTATAAAATGCAATCATACCATAATTGGCATCAAAGCCTTTTCTAATTCCCATAATAAATATTTCAGGAGCTACCGACCCAGTTAATCCACCCACAAAATAGCCACCCCAAATTCCAATCACAGCTGATATTCCAACTAATAATGGTACTATAGTAAAACAAGCCAATATTTTTGGCAAGATTAAATAATTCTTTGTGTTGATGCCCATAATCTCCAAGGCGTCTATTTGCTCACTGATGCGCATATTGCCTAATTCACTGGCAATTTTACTACCTACCACTCCCGCTAATACAATGCTTAAAAATGATGGTGCAAATTCTAGTAACATACTATCTCTAACTACAATACCCACTGTAGTGATGGGAATTAAAGGATTCACAAATTGTGCTGCTGTTTGAACTGTAATAACTGCACCCAGAAAAAAAGAGATAATCACTACAATAGGTAAAGATCCAAAACCAATGTCCACGCATTGCTTAATATATTCTTTCCAAAACATTTTTTTGCTTTCGGCAGAAGTAAACATGCCTTTTAACATTAAAATGTAATTGCCAAAATGGGTGAAAATATTCATACCTCAAAATTAGCCTATTTCTTTCTCTTTTTCATACGCTTCCACCAACTTACTCTTTGTACTTCGGTATCGGTATCAACCCTGGTCTTTAACTGAGCATCCACCACCGCCACGGTCGCCATATTAATAATATTCCTCACTCCAGAGCCTAGTTGCAACACATTCACCGGCTTTTTCAATCCTAGTAAAATGGGTCCAATAATGTCCACTCCTCCTATTTCTTTTAATAAATGGTAAGCAATATTGCCTGCTGTTAAATTAGGGAATATTAACACATTCACTTGCGCATCTACTAAATCGCTAAATGGATAATTCTCTTTTAATATTTCTTTATTAAATGCCATTATTCCTTGCATTTCTCCATCTACTATTAAAGAAGGATTTTTTTGTTTAATAATTCTAGTTGCCTCCGCCATCATTTGCGCTTCAGGCGTATCACTACTTCCAAAATTAGAATAGCTTAACATAGCAATTCTTGGCTCCATGTTAAAATTACGTACTTCTTTTGCTACTAATAATGCAATATCGGCTAGCTCTTCTGCATTCGGATTAATGTTCACCGTTGTATCCGCTAAAAATAATGGGCCTTTTTTGGTCAACAACAAATACATACCTGCAATTTTTTTCACGCCTTCTTCTGTCCCTATAATATGTAGTGCAGGCTTAATGCCATCTGTATAATTTCTTGTCAACCCCGATAGCATCGCATCCGCTTCACCTGTTTCCACCATCATGGCTCCAAAATAATTTTGCGTGCGCATTAATTTCAAGCTCTCGTATTTATTAATACCCTTGCGTTGTCTTTTTTGAAATAAGATTGATCCAAAAAACTCTCTCTTCTCTTCCATCTCATCACTTCTCACATCAATAATTGGCAAATCGCTAATGTCTATATTATTTGCTTCTGCTATATTTTTGATTCTAGTTTCATTACCCAATAAAATTGGATAAGCAATACCATCATCGTATACGATACTTGCTGCTTTTAATATTTTAATATTTTCTGCATCAGAAAATACTAAACGTTTTGGATCGCGACGTGCTTTATTACTAATTAAACGCATTAATTGGTTGTCTAAACCTAAACGCTTGTTTAATTGTAATTCATATTCATCCCAATTGGAAATAGGTTGTTGCGCCACACCCGATGCTACTGCTGCTTTTGCCACTGCAGGTGCTAATGTGCTTAACAATCTTGGATCTAATGGTTTTGGAATAATATATTCTGGACCAAAACATAAGTTCTGTTGATTATAAGCCATGTTCACTGCATCAGGTACCGCCGATTTTGCTAATTCTGCTAATGCATTTACAGCAGCCAACTTCATGGCCTCATTAATTGATTTAGCACGAACATCTAAGGCTCCTCTAAATATATAAGGGAATCCCAAAACATTATTTACTTGATTGGGATAATCAGATCTCCCCGTTGCCATAATAATATCTTTTCTTATTGCAGTAGCTGCATCGTAATCAATTTCAGGATCCGGGTTGGCCAAAGCAAATACAATGGGATTTTTTGGCATAGAACCTACCATCTCTGCACTAATAATATTTCCTACACTCAATCCTAAAAATACATCGGCTGTTCTAAAAGCTTGAACCAATGTCATACTTTCTGCTTTGATCGCAAATGGTTTTCTATCTTCTCCCAAGTCGGTTCTTCCAGTATGCAAAACACCATCTTTATCAAACAAAATAAAATTTTCATATCTAGCACCTAAGGCTACATATAATTTAATACAAGCCATAGCAGCAGCGCCCGCGCCACTTACCACAAACTTCACTTTGTCAATTTTTTTCTTTTGTAATTCTAAGGCATTTAATAATGCAGCACTACTAATAATAGCAGTTCCATGCTGGTCGTCATGCATGACGGGTATCGACATGGATTCCTTTAACTTTTGTTCGATGTAAAAACATTCTGGCGCTTTGATGTCCTCTAAATTAATACCGCCAAAAGTGGGTTCTAAAGATTTTACAATTTCTACAAATTTATCTGGATCTGTTTCGTTGATTTCAATATCAAAAACATCAATGTCTGCAAATATTTTAAAAAGTACAGCCTTCCCTTCCATCACAGGCTTACTCGCTAAAGGCCCAATATTGCCTAAACCTAAAACCGCTGTTCCATTAGTAATAACCCCTACTAAATTTCCCTTGGCTGTATATTTGAAAACATCCGCAGGATTATTTTTGATTTCGGTACATGGAATGGCTACTCCAGGGCTATACGCTAATGATAAATCTTTTTGAGTTTTCGCTTCCTTGGTAGGGACCACTTCAATTTTACCTGGCCTGCCACTGGCATGGTATTCTAAAGCCTGCTCTTTTCTTAAGTTTTCTTTTTTAGACATGTATTGATTTTGTAACGAATGTTAGTTTTTATTAATACCAAAGTTACTGAATATATCTAAAATGAGATTTTTGTACCCTATTTAATTGAAATAGAATACTTTATGCAAATAATTGCGTTCCTAACCAAGCCATCATTCCAACCCCATTTTCAATGGCTGCCTCGTCTATATTAAAGTGAGGTGTATGAACATTATGTATAATGCCTTTAGATTCATTGCGCACACCTAATCTAAAAAAACAACCCGGAATCACTTGTGAATAATATCCAAAATCTTCGGCACCCATTCTTTTTTCTGTTTCTTCTACCTGTGCAGCACCCATATAAACATCTGCTAATTTCCAAGCAGCTTCTGTAATAAGGGGCTCATTGTCTACCGTTGGATAACCCACATCTACTTTAAAATCTATTTCAGCACCAGTGGCCATAGCCAATCCTTTGGCTTGTTGGAGCATTAATTCGTGTGCTTTAAAACGCCACACTTCATCCATGGCTCTAAAAGTGCCCATTAATTTTACTTCACTTGGAATCACATTAGTGGTATTGCCTCCATGTATAGAACAGATGGATAATACAGATGGATTTTGAGGATCACGATTTCGTGAAATAATAGTTTGCAAACTCGTAATTAATTGCGCTGCCACTAAAACGGTGTCCACCGTTTGATGTGGTGTAGCAGCATGCCCACCTGGACCTTTGATAGAAACATACAATTCATCGGCACTGGCCATCACTCGTCCTTTTCTAAAACTTAATTTACCATGATTCAATCCTGGATGCACGTGCAATCCTATAATACCCTGTGGTACTGGGTTTTTCAGCGCCCCATCACGAATCATATAACTAGCTCCGCCCGGATTTTTTTCTTCTCCTGGTTGAAATAATAATTTGATAGTACCTTCGAATTCTCCACGTAAACTCCAAAGTATTTTAGCAGCACCTAATAATATAGTCGTATGCACGTCGTGTCCGCAGGCATGCATCACGCCTTCCTTGGTAGATATATAATCAATTTTATTTTCTTCTATAATAGGAAGTGCATCCATATCGGCTCGAAGGGCAACAACACGTTTGCTTGGATTTTTTCCTTCAATAATACCTAACACGCCGGTGGTCGCCATCACTGTAAAAGGAATTCCAATAGCAGCTAATTGTGCTTGCACATATTTACTCGTTTCAAATTCTTGATAACTTAATTCAGGATGCGCATGCAAGTGTCTTCGTATGGAAACGTTTTCAACTTGATGTTGCTTGGCTAATGATTTTATTTTTTCTAATAACATGATAATAGTAAAGTTAATAATTACTTTTTACATTATCCGTGATGGCTCCAGATACAATAGCCACCCCTGCACTACAACCAATACGCATTGCCCCTGCATCAATCATCAATTTAGCGGTAGCATAATCTCTGATGCCACCTGATGCTTTTATTTGCACCTGGGCGGGTAAATATTTTCTAAATAAAGTAACCGCTTCCACACTAGCTCCTTTTTCGGCATAGCCAGTAGATGTTTTTAAATAATCTATACCCGCTATTCCATAAATATCGCAACACTTTATAATTTCTTCATCGGTTAATACACCCGACTCTATAATAATTTTTACCACTTTCCCCTTAGATCGAATGATGGGCATAATGTGATTGATTTCATCTGCAATAGCCATCCAATCGCCATTTTTTATTGCTGAAATATTGGCTACCACATCTAATTCATCGGCGCCATCCACCATGGCTAAAATAATTTCAGCAATTTTTGCTTCGGTGGCACAATAGCCAAATGGAAAGCCTATTACGGTCGCTACTTTCACATCACTATTGGCTAGTTTTTCTTTGGCTAATTTTACGAAATTGGGCGGAACACATACGGCAGCGAAATCATACTGCTTCGCTTCGGCGCATACTTTTTCTATATCCGAAACCAAACAAGTAGGTTTTAAAATAGTATGATCGATGTATTTATTAAGCGGCATCTTTCCCATGACAGGCTTTGAATTTTTTTCCGCTACCACAAGGGCAAGGATCGTTGCGACCGGTTTTAGGACCCACTTGCACAGGTGTTTGTTTTACTTCACTTGGATCATGATAAGCTTGCTCACCGATATCTTCGGCTCTATTGGCACTTAGCTTACTTAAATCTGTTTTTTGTTGACGCCCCTCTTTCACAGAATTTTCCAATGGCAAATGTGCATGACATAAAAATTGAACCAACTTATGATTAATTTCTAAATCCATTCTTCTAAATAATTCAAAGGCCTCCATTTTATAAATCACCAAAGGATCTTTTTGTTCATAAGTGGCATTTTGAACTGATTGCTTTAAATCGTCCATTGAACGAAGATGCTCTTTCCAAGCATCATCAATAAAACTTAATGAAATAGATTTTTCTGCTTGTGCCACCAAAGTAGCCCCATTAGTACTTACATTTTTATCCAAGTTCACTAAAACAGTGTGAACTACTTTCCCATCTCCCACAGGTACAATCACATTTTCAATATGACCACCTTGATCTTTTCGAATATTTTTGAAAACGGGAATACTTTGTTGCATCATCTCTCCTCGCTTGTATTCATAATGCGCAATAGCTTCTTGATATACCATTTCTACCAATTGATTCTCATTGGTTGATTTAAATTGTTCAGCAGTTACTTTCGTATCAAATCCGGAGTGAACAATTAAAGCCAATTTCATGGAATCATAATCTCCATTTGTTTTATTAGATTGAACCAAACCCTCAATGACTTGATAAAAAGCATTATCTAAATCCAATGCTAATCTTTCTCCAAATAACGCATGACTTCTTTTTTTATAAATCACCGTTCTTTGTTTATTCATTACATCATCGTATTCCAACAAACGTTTTCTTATTCCAAAGTTATTTTCTTCTACTTTTTTCTGTGCACGCTCAATTGATTTGGTAATCATGCTGTGTTGAATCACTTCCCCTTCCTTGTAGCCTGCGAAGTCCATCACTTTTGCAATACGCTCACTTCCAAACATGCGCATTAAATCATCTTCCAAGGATATAAAAAATTGAGAAGAACCAGGATCTCCTTGTCTTCCAGCACGACCACGTAACTGCCTATCTACACGACGTGATTCATGACGCTCTGTACCCAATATCGCTAAACCACCTGCCGCTTTTACTTCAGGACTTAATTTAATATCCGTACCACGACCTGCCATATTGGTAGCAATGGTTACTGCACCTGTTAATCCAGCCTCGGCCACCACCTGCGCTTCACGTGCATGTTGTTTTGCATTCAATACATTGTGTGGAATATTTTGCTGACGCAACATTCTACTTAATAACTCACTTACTTCCACCGAAGTGGTACCACATAAAACGGGTCGGCCTTTTTCTCTTAATTCAACAATGGCTTCAATCACCGCACCTAATTTTTCACGTTTTGTTTTATACACTAAATCTTGCTCGTCGTTTCTTATTGCTGGTATATTGGTAGGAATTGAAACCACATCTAATTTATAAATACTCCAAAATTCTGCGGCCTCTGTTTCTGCAGTACCTGTCATACCTGCTAACTTATGGTACATTCTAAAAAAGTTCTGCAAAGTAATGGTTGCATAGGTTTGCGTAGCTGCTTCAATTTTTACATTTTCTTTGGCTTCAATGGCTTGATGCAATCCGTCAGAATAACGACGACCTTCCATGATACGTCCCGTTTGTTCGTCTACAATTTTTACTTGGCCCTCAATGACCACATACTCCACATCGTTGTCAAATAATGTATAGGCTTTTAATAATTGATTCACGGTATGAATACGATCTGCCTTAATACTATAATCTGTAATGATGGCTTCTTTTTGCTGTAATTTTTCTTCGGCTTTTAAATTTGCATTTTGATCTATCGCATTCAATGCTACACTTATATCAGGCAACAAAAAGAAATTAGGATCTTCTCCTTGCTTGGTAATCAAATTCAAACCCTTATCGGTCAACTCTACGGAATTATTTTTTTCATCAATATGGAAAAACAAATCAGCATCCACATGATGCATTTCTCTTTGCTGATCGGCTAAATAATGATTCTCTGCTTTTTGCAGTTTGACTCTTATACCTGGCTCACTTAAATATTTAATTATAGCACTGTTTTTAGGCAATGCTCTAAAAGCACTGTACAAAGCCTTTCCGCCATCTTTCGGATCGTCATTGCCTTCTGCAATTTTCTTTTTTGCTTCTATCAAAAATTGGTTGACCGTTTTCTTTTGCATCTCCACCAACTTTTCAATTCTTGGTTTCAATTCAAAAAATTGTTGCTCACCAGTTTGATGTCCTATGGGACCAGATATAATTAAAGGCGTACGCGCATCATCAATTAAAACACTATCCACTTCATCCACCATCGCATAATGATGTTTGCGTTGCACCATTTCTTCTGGCGTATGCACCATATTGTCTCTTAAATAATCAAAGCCAAATTCATTATTGGTACCATAGGTAATTCCTGCGCGATAAGCATCTCGACGTTCTTCGGAATTAGGTTGATGTTTATCGATACAATCCACCGTAATGCCCAGCCACTCAAACAAAGTGCCATTCCACTCACTATCTCTTTTGGCCAAATAATCATTGACAGTAACTATATGCACTCCTTCTCCAGCTAATGCATTTAAATAAGCTGGCAAGGTGGATACCAAGGTTTTACCCTCACCAGTAGACATCTCGGCAATTTTCCCTTGATGTAATACAATGCCTCCCAATAACTGTACATCATAATGCACCATGTTCCAAGTAATGGGGGTACCTGCTGCTTTCCAAGTTGTTTGAAATACAGATTGATCGCCCTTGATTTGGATGTATTCTTTTTTGATAGACAATTCACGATCTAATGGAGTGGCCTTAGTGACCAATTCTTCTTCCTCTGTAAACCTACGAGCCGTTTCCTTAACCACCGCAAAGGCTTCTGGCAAAATGTCCCATAAAATTTTCTCTACGGATTGATCTTTTTGTTTTTTAAGGTCATCTATTTGCTCGTAAATAGTATCTCTTCCTAAAAAATCGCTCAAAGGCAGGGCCTCTGCTTTCACTTGTTCTTCATTAATTAGGGTGTCTGTTTCTGTTAATGAAGCTTTGATTCTAGCCTTAAATTCTTCCGTTTTAGCTCTTAATTCGTCATTACTAAGTGATTTATACCCTTCAAAATGTCCATTAATAACGGGCACCAAATGTTCAATTTTCTTGACATCTTTCTCACTTTTAGAGCCTCCAAATAGCTTACTTATAATTTGCAACATATTCCTGCTTGATAATTGTGTTAAAACCTATACTCAATAGGCGTGCCAAAGTTAAGTAATTGGGGTGAGTTTGAAGATTTTAAGGGGCATCCAATATAAAAATTAACTTGAATAGCCTTAAAATTGAAAAATGGACGAAAAAATGATACCTTTGCTCGCCTTTGGAGCCCTAAAAAATTCAGGCTTCCACTTGAACATAAGAAACTAAGAAATGCTATGGCAGGTCAATTAAATGAAGTAAGAAATAGGATTAAAAGTACCCAAAGTACACAGCAACTCACTAAAGCCATGAAAATGGTAAGTGCTGCAAAATTACGCCGTGCTCAAGACGCAATTACACAAATGAGGCCTTATACCCGCAAGCTTCAAGAGATGCTAAGCAATATTATTGGCAGCTTGGACGGTGACATGAATTTGGCTTTAGCGGAAACTAGACCAGTGAATAATGTCTTGTTAATTGTAATCACTTCTGATAGAGGATTGTGTGGTGGGTACAATGCCAATTTGGTAAAATTAGCCAAGACCACCATCGCGGAAAAATACGCGAATAAAAATATTACCATTTGGAATATAGGTAAGAAAGGATTCGAAAGTTTATCGAAGTCTGGTTATAAAACCAATGCGGATTATAAAGATATTTTCTTAAACTTAAAATTTGAAAATGTACAAACTGCTGCAAAAGCTGCGATGAATGCATTTGCAAATAAAGAGTTTGATGCGATAGAAGTTATTTACAGTGAATTTAAAAATGCAGCCACTCAATTACCAACAGCAGAGCCATTTTTACCTATACCTAAAATAGCCAAGAAAGCCAATCAGAAAAAAACCGATTTTATTTTTGAGCCCCATAAAGAAGTATTGGTTGCCGAGTTAATGCCAAAAATATTAAACACTCAATTATTCAAAGCCGTGCTAGATGCGAATGCTAGTGAGCATGGTGCTAGAATGACTGCGATGGATAAAGCAAGTGAAAACGCAAACGAATTATTAAAATCATTGAAATTATCTTACAACCGAGCGCGTCAAGCAGCCATTACCACAGAACTTACAGAGATCGTGAGTGGTGCTGCAGCGTTAAACGGTTAAGCACCAACTCTTATGGAAATCAGTCAAATTATTCCGCATATTGAAGCCCTAATTTTTGCAAGTGAAAAAGCATTGAACGCCAATGATATCACTGAATTAATCAATAATGCATTTGGATTTTTAGAAGAAAGAATTAGTTTAGATCAAGTAGAAAGTGCGCTTGAAGGAATACAAGAAAAATACAGTACCGAATTTTATCCTTTTGAGTTAAAACAAAGCGGGGGCGGTTGGCAATTTTTAACCAAGCCCGATTTTCACAAAACGATTGCACAATTAAATGGAGATAAATTTTTAAAGCGTTTGTCCAATGCAGCTTTAGAATCATTGGCTATTATTGCTTATAAGCAACCCATTACGAAGGGAGAAGTAGAAGCCATCAGAGGGGTGAATAGCGATTATTCTATTCAAAAATTATTAGAGAAAGAATTAATAACCATTAGCGGAAGAAACGAGCATTTACCTGGTAAGCCATTAGTATATTCTACTTCTAAAAACTTTATGGATTATTTCGGAATCAATTCAACCGATGATTTACCTAAAATAAGGGAAGTATTGGCCGACCAATTAGTGGAAGCTACCGTTATTAAACCCGAGGACTTTACCGATAATAGTGTTTTAGAACAAACCGAAGAAGCAGAAACACCCAATTTACCAGAAGAAACCGACGGCTATGAAGCGGAGTCTAACAAAGAGGACGAAAGTCCTGAAAGTCCTGCTCAATAACAAATAGTAGTATTTTTCCTACCACAATTTTTAAAATTATACTGTTGATATAATGACTGAACCTAGTTCTAATTGTATCTTCGTGCAATGAATTCAAGTTTATCCTACGATCAATTAAAAGAGGCCGCCCTTACCTATGGCACTCCTTTATATGTGTACCATGCCGAAAAAATGGTAGACCAATATAAAAGCTTGTTAACCCATTTCTCTAATAAGTCGGTTTGTTTTTTTTATGCATGTAAAGCGCTTACCAATATTCATGTATTAGAGGTTTTTAAAAAAGCTGGTTGCAATATAGATTGTAGTTCTATCAATGAAGTAAAATTGGCCATACATGTTGGCGTTGATCCTTCGAATATTTTGTATACCAGTAATAGTGTTGACTTTGAAGAAATAAAAGAAGCAGTAAGCTTAGGTGTCCATATTAATATTGATAGCTTATCCAATATAGAAAAATTTGGAATCACTTATGGAAATAGATATCCTGTAGGAGTTAGAATAAGGCCAGATATCATGGCAGGTGGTAATTTAAAAATTTCAACAGGCCATGACAAAAGCAAGTTTGGCATTCCAGCCAAACAAATTAATGAACTCAAAGCTTTACAAGAAAAGTATAAAATAAATATTGCCACTTTACACATTCATACTGGAAGTGAAATAAAAGATGTAGCAGTTTTTTTGCAATCAGCTGAAGTGTTTGAACAAATGCTACCCGATTTTCCCACTGTAAATATTTTAGATTTTGGCGGAGGATTTAAAGTACCTTATCAACCCAATGAAAAAGGAACTGATATTGCTTTATTGGGTGCAGAAGTGAATAAAATTATGGCGGCATTATCTGCTAAAGTGGGGAGAAATTTAACTGCTTGGTTTGAGCCAGGAAAGTATTTAGTAAGTGAGGCTGGTTTTTTCATTACCAAAGTAAATGTGCTTAAACAATCTGGTGATATTTGTTTTGCTGGCATCAATAGTGGTTTAAACCACTTGATAAGGCCTATGTTTTATGACGCCTATCATCATATCGATAATCTTAGCGCCCCCAAGAAGGAGTTAAAAAAATATGCAGTGGTAGGCAATATTTGCGAAACCGATACCTTTGCATGGGAAAGGCCTTTGCCTAGCATTGAAGAAGGGGATTTATTGGTATTTTATAATGCTGGCGCTTATGGTTATGAAATGTCAAGCAATTACAATGCGCGTTTTAAGCCAGCACAAGTATTGTTTGAAAATGGACAACACCGCCTAATAAGCAGAACAGATACCATCGAAGATTTATTGGCATTGCAAATGCCACTTAATAAATAATTATGATTGAAATACAACATATCAGTAAACAATTTGGAGACCGAGTAATCATTGATGATATTAGCGCTCAATTTAAGCCAGGTATTTGTAATTTAATTATTGGAACAAGCGGAAGTGGGAAAACAGTTTTAGTAAAATGTATAGTAGATCTATTAAAATCGGATAAAGGAGAAGTGCTATTTGATAATATCCCTGTTTCAACCATGGGAAAAGAAGATCGAAAAGAATTAAGACAAAACTTAGGCATGTTGTTTCAAGGAAACGCATTATTTGATTCTATGACTGTAGAAGAAAATGTAAGATTTCCATTAGATATGTTTTCTGAATTAAGTGTAGAAGAAAAAAAAATAAAAATAAACGAGATATTGGCTCGAGTGCAATTAGAAGGCGTCAATAGTAAGTTCCCCGCAGAATTAAGCGGAGGAATGAAAAAAAGAGTAGGATTGGCTAGGGCATTGGTGATGCAGCCAAAATATTTATTCTGCGATGAGCCCAATTCTGGATTGGACCCCCAAACTTCCATGGTGATTGATAAACTTATTCATGAATTAACGGTTGAATTCAATATCACTACCATCGTGGTTACCCATGACATGAATAGTGTAATGGAAATTGGCAATTATATAATTTATCTGAACCAAGGGAAAAAAGAATGGGAAGGATCTAATAAAGATATTATTTTTAGTCAAAATAAATTATTAAACAACTTTATATTCGCTTCTGAATTTTTGCAAGATGCAAAATCGATGCGTATGATAGAACAAAAAAAATAACAATACCATTATGAAGTATTTTTTAACATTAGTATTAGGCGTATTACTTTTCGCTCCAGTCCATGCGCAAGAAAAAAATCCAGTGGACCCCAATGCGCCCTATTTAAAAGACAATAGAATGCCTGCCTTTTCAATTACTGGAGTGGATGGAAAAGAAATAACTAATAAACAAATTCCTAAGTATAAGTATACCTGTTTTATTATTTTTAGTCCAGATTGTCCGCATTGCCAAAAAGAAGCCACCGAAATAATTAAATATGCTACTAAGTTCAAAAACGTACTATTTATTTGGGATAGTTTTCGCGATATGGAATCCATTAAAAAATTTGCTATTAATTATAATATAAACAATCAGCCCAATATGATTATTGGTCGAGATCCCAATTTTACCATTCCTAGCTTTTTTAGACCTAGGATGACCCCTTTTATGGCATTGTACTTAAATGGGAAATTATTAAAGGTTTATGAAGAAGGCGCAGATGTTTTAGAAATGGCGAAATTAATAGAAAGCAATTAGTTAACTTAGCACCGGAAAAAATAATACATACATTAAAAATAACATTATATGAAAGTTACCGTAGTGGGCGCAGGAGCAGTTGGTGCAACATGTGCAGACAATATTGCTCGTAAAGAATTAGCACAAGAATTGGTTTTATTAGACATCAAAGAAGGATTCGCTGAAGGCAAAGCACAAGACATGATGCAAACAGCTGCATTACTAGGTTTTGATACTAGAATTAGTGGAAGCACGAATGATTATTCTAAAACAGCTAACTCTGATGTGGTAGTGATTACTTCTGGCTTACCTCGTAAACCAGGCATGACCCGTGAAGAATTAATTGGCACCAATGCAGGTATTGTAAAAGGTGTTTGTGAAAATATTTTAAAATTCTCTCCCAATGCAATAATAATTGTCATTAGTAATCCTATGGATACCATGACTTATTTAGCTTTACAATCTACCGGATTGGCTAAAAATAAAATTATAGGAATGGGTGGTACATTGGATAGCGCTCGTTTCAAATATCAATTAAGCACTACCTTAAACTGCAGCCCTTCCGACTTAAATGCATTGGTAGTAGGAGGACATGGTGATACTACGATGATTCCATTAATAAAGCATGCTACTTGGAACAGCATTCCTGTTACCAAGTTCTTAGACGCTGCTCAACAAGAAAAAATTATCAACGATACGATGGTTGGTGGTGCCACACTAACAAAATTATTAGGCACTTCTGCTTGGTATGCACCAGGTGCTGCAGGCGCTGCATTAGTAGAGAGCATCCTAAGAGATGAGAAAAAACTATTTACTTGCTGCGTAAGTTTAAATGGCGAATATGGTCAAAAAGATATTTGCTTAGGCGTTCCAGTAGTGATTGGTAAAAATGGCTGGGAAAAAATTGTTGAAATGGATTTATCTGCAGAGGAGCAAGCCGCATTTAATAAAAGTGCCGACGCCGTAAGAAACATGAACGATGTTTTAAAAACATTGTAATTGAATACTACTCCATTAAGCTGAAGCTTATTATACAGAAGCCTTCTTTCGATTCATCGGGGGAAGGCTTCTTCTTTTATACCTATTTATTCAATAGATATTCATTTACCTTGACTGCAATGGTGTTGATATTTTGTTGCTGCATGCATGCAAAGTGCCCTTGTGGACAATGCGCATCACCTTGTTTGGTACAAGGTTGGCAGGGTAAATGAGGCACTATTGAATTAAAATGTGCTGGTGTATTTTGGCTTGGGAAATAGGCTTCGAATTGTAATGCCGGACTAGTAGCACCCCAAATGGTAATAATTGGTTTTTTTAATGCAGCAGCTACATGTAAAAATCCAGTGTCATGCGACACCACTACTTTAGACATTTGTAGTATACTGGCCGATTCTTGCAAACTAAATTTACCACAAGCATTATAAATGTAATTTAAATTGGATTGCGCAATTAAATTCGCTTCCGCTACATCCTCTTTTCCTCCAATAAG